>CAIMLY010000115.1 GCA_903842425.1 uncultured Alphaproteobacteria bacterium
CCCGATCCCGGCCCGGCCGATCACCTTCAGCTGGCTGGCGGCGGCGATCACGTCCTTGTCGGCCTTGGTGGCCGAGCGGACGGCCAGGCCGTCGTAGTCGCCGATGATCTTCAGCAGTTCGTCCTTGGACAGGCCGGTCTTCACGTCGGCCTCGACCCCCCTCTGGCGGAAGATGTCGACGGCGGCCGGGGAGAGTTTGTCAGCGATGTGCACGCGGGGCATGGGGGTGTCTTTCTTCACGGGGAAGGAATGGAAATTCGGGAGGCGGGACGGCGTGCGCGGGACTCAGAGCCCGGCGGCGGCCGTCTCGAAGGCCCAGTCGAGCCAGGGGACCAGGGCGGCGACGTCGGCGGTCTCCACCGTGGCGCCGCACCAGATCCGCAGGCCGGGCGGGGCGTCGCGGTAGCCGCCGACGTCCAGGGCCGCACCCTCCTTCTCGAGCCGGGAGGCCAGGGTCTTGGCGAAGTCAGCCTGGGCCTCGGCCGGCAGGGCCGCGACGCGGGGGTCGACCACCTTCAGGCAGACCGAGGTGTTGGAACGGGTCGCGGGGTCTGCCGCCAGGAAGTCCACCCAGGGGGTCCGCGCCACCCACTCGGCCAGCACGCCCAGGTTGGCGTCGGCCCGGGCCCGCATGGCGGACAGGCCGCCGATGCCCTCGGCCCAGGCCAGGGCGTCGATCACGTCCTCGACGCACAGCATGGAGGGGGTGTTGATGGTGGCGCCCTCGAACAGGTCCAGGGTCACCTTGCCGTTCTTGGTCATGCGGAACAGCTTGGGCATGGGCCAGGCCGGCGTATGGCTCTCCAGCCGGGCGACGGCGCGGGGGGACAGGACCAGCACGCCGTGCGCGCCTTCGCCGCCCAGGGCCTTCTGCCAGGAGAAGGTCACGACATCGAGCCTGGCCCAGTCCAGGTCCTGGGCGAAGGCGGCCGAGGTGGCGTCGCAGATCGTCAGGCCCTCGCGGTCTGCGGCGATGAAGCCCGCGTCCGGTACGCGCACCCCCGAGGTGGTGCCGTTCCAGGTGAAGACCAGGTCGGCGGCGGGATCGACCCGCGACAGGTCGGGCAGTTCGCCGTAGGGCGCCTCCAGCACCTCGGCGGGCAGCTTCAGCTGCTTGACCACGTCGGTGACCCAGTCCTTGCCGAAGCTCTCGAAGGCCAGCATCTGCACCTTGCGCGGTCCCAGCAGGGACCACAGGGCCATTTCCACCGCCCCGGTGTCGGAGCCGGGGACGATGCCGATGAGGTGGCTGTCGGGAACCTCCAGCACCCTGCGGGTCAGGTCGATGGCGGCCTGCAGGCGCGCCTTGCCGGGCTTCGACCGGTGCGAGCGGCCGAGGACGGCGTCCTTCAGGGCTTCTGGGGTCCATCCGGGGCGCTTGGCGCACGGGCCGGAGGAAAATTCGGGACGGGCCGGGCGCACGGCCGGCCGCGGGATCGTGATCACTGCGATGTCTCCCATCCTTGCAGATGGACTGCGCCCCGTTGGGGGGGCGTGGCCCGCCGCGCAGAAACGCCGGTTTGGGCAGGATGGCAAGGGGGGAAGTGGGGGTCAGGCCTCCTCGTCCGCCCGGCGGCGGGAGGTCCAGACGCCAATGGCGAGGCTGAGGAGGGCGACGCCCGTAGCCAGATTACTAGCTATTGCAAATGTCCTATCGAGCGGGACGGACATAGCTAGATAGTAAGCATGTATGGAGAAATACCCTGCCATTGCCCCCATTAGGAGGGCAATCCACAGATACCCATACTTGAGTGCGAGGGCTAGGAATCCAACGGCCATTAAACCATCAATGAAAAGAAGAACATTTCCTTCGTGTCCATTCGGAGTCACTTGTGATGCGACTTGGGTTGCGATCGTCGCACCTGCAAATATAGCTGCGCAGATGCGCTCGGGCGTTCGCCCTGCTACAAGCGCGATAGCAACTACGGCTACCGTCAATCCCAAGTATGACAAGTCAATCGGAGACATAAGAAAAGGGGCTCCCCTTCGGAAGGGAAGCCCCAAATCTGTTAACAGTCGATGTCTGAGTTAGGCGACGTTGCGGTCGGCCTCGTCTGCCAGGAAGCGATCGAACTGGTTCTTCCTGTAAGGACCAGCCATCCGCGGGCGGATGCCCAGGCGAAGGGCGGCTTCCTCGAGGCCCGAGTGGACCTTGCCCATGGTGGTGCGGGCGGAGCTGAGGGCCGCGACGGCCTCGGTCAGCTTGACCTGCACGTCGTCGGCGAAGGCGACGGGAGCGCCCAGGTCCGAGCGGGCCTGGATCAGGTCGGCCAGCAGTTGGGTGGTCTCGATCAGGGCTGCGTCGATGGCCGCCTCGGTGGCGACGAGCTTTTCCTGCGAGCGCTTGGCGATGAAAGCCTTATCCATGGGAACCCCCTTAACAGGCGCAATAGCCTCGTCGTTAAGGTAAATCGGAGGTTAACGGGCGTCTCGGGGATTCACACTTTGTTAACTGTGGCAATTTGTCGCACTTCTGGCGATTCGGGTCCATTTTCAACCTGATTCGCACTCGGGCGTCCGTTTTTCTCAGGGTTAATTCAGGGAAACGTTAGGACACTCGTGGGATCGTGAAGGCCCAGCGCCCACGGAAGCCCCATGAAGCCGCCCGAGTTCCGCACCAGGTCCCTGCCGACGACGGGCTTCCACGCCCGGATCTCGGCCGCCGCCCTCGTGACGGCCCTCAGCGTCCTCCTGCTGGCGAGCCTGGCCTTCATGGGCCAGCAGTGGGCCATGGTCCACGCCCAGAACCGCAACCTGCAGTCCACCCTCGGGGGCATGGCGGCGATCAGCATCGCCGACGCGGTCACCGCCGGTGACGCCGCGGCGGTGACGTCCGCGGTCCGATCCCTTGGCCTTTCCCCCGTCCTGATGTCGGCCGAGTACTTTGACGCCCAGGGCCACCGGATCGCCGGCTTCCGACGTTCGACCGTCGAGGCTGGGGCCGCCACGGTTGTCATCCGC
>CAIMLY010000116.1 GCA_903842425.1 uncultured Alphaproteobacteria bacterium
CGGTTGTCAGGCCGCCCGGCGTCCTTCCACCTCGGCCAGGCGCTGGATGGTCACGTAGTCGACCTTGCCGGTGCCAAGGACCGGGATCTCCGGCACCTTCACGATCTTTCGGGGCACGGCGATCTCGGGGGCGCCGAGGGACTGGGCGTGCTCGACAATGGCCGTGGCGGCCGCATCGGTGCGGTCCGTGAAGAGGATCAGCCGCTCGCCCTTCTTGGGGTCCGGCATGGCGATGACGGCGTGGCGGTTGTCCGGCCAGAGGGACAGGACCAGGTCCTCTGCGGCGGTCAGGGAGACCATCTCGCCGCCCACCTTGGCGAAGCGCTTCACACGGCCAAGGATGGTGAGCCAGTTGTCGTCGCTGATGCTGACGATGTCGCCGGTGTCGTGCCAGCCGTCGACGGGCGCCTCCAGCGTGCCGTCCGGGCGCAGGTAGCCGGCCATGACGTTGGCGCCGCGCACGAACAGCCTTCCGCCGCCCGTGATGCCCTCGACCGGCTCCAATCGCGCCTCCATGCCGGGGAGGAGGCCGCCCACAGTGCCGCGCCGGTTGTCGTCTGGACGGTTGATGGCGATGATCGGGGCCGCCTCGGTCGCCCCGTAACCCTCGAGGACGGGGACACCGCCGAACCTGTCGCGAATCAGGTTGTGGGTCTCTTCCCGAACCTTTTCAGCGCCGGCGACGATGAACTTAAGGCCCGACAGCTCGTCGCTGTCGCTGGCCCGGGCGTACTGGTTGATGAAGGTGTCGGTGGCCAGCAGGAGCGCCGCCCGGGTGTCCTTGATCAGGGGCGGGATCTGCTTGACGTGCAGGGGCGAGGGATACTCGAACACCTTCATGCCGGTCAGAAGGGGCAGG
Organism: uncultured Alphaproteobacteria bacterium; assembly: GCA_903842425.1. Lineage (GTDB taxonomy): Bacteria > Pseudomonadota > Alphaproteobacteria > Caulobacterales > Caulobacteraceae > Phenylobacterium. The sequence goes on from CAIMLY010000116.1 coordinate 860, forward strand.
AGAATGCCCCCGGTCAGGCCGAAAGAGTGGAAGATCGGCAGGGGATTGAACAGGATCCAGTCGGGGTCGACGTCGATGAAGGCGGCGCCCTGGGCGACATTGGCGACCAGGTTCTCCTGGGTCAGGACCACCGCCTTGGGCGCGCCGAAGCTGCCGGAGGTGAAGAGGATCACGCCGATGTCCGAGGGCTGGGAGGCATGCGCGAAGGCCGAGGGCAAGGCCCCGGCGGCGGCGGCGAACAGCTTGTCCGCCAGGCCGACCTTCTCGCGCACGTCCTCGAGGTAGCTGACGGTCGCCACGCTCTCGAGGGCGTCGACGATGTCGTGCAGCTGCCCCTGCTCGATGAACTTGTGGGCGGTCAGGACCCGCCTGACCCCGGCCAGCTCGCAGGCGGCCTTCAGGTTGCGGATGCCCGAGGTGAAGTTGAGCATGGTCGGCACGCGGCCGAAGGCGTGGAGGGCGAAGAAGGTCACCACGCCCGCCGAACTGGCGGGCAGCATGACGCCGACCCGCTCGCCCTTCTCGGTAAGGGCCGCGATCCGGCGCCCCAGGGCGAAGGCGGCGCGGATGAGGTCGGTATAGCTCAGCGGATTGCGGTCCTGGTCCTCCAGGATCAGCTTCTTGGCCCCGAAGGTCGCCCGTGCGTCCACGAGGGCGCCGATGATCGTGCCGCCGCCGTTGATGTAATCGCCCAGCTTCGCCACGGGCCTCTCCCTCTGGATTCTCTCTCTGTCGGAAAAGTAGACGCCGCCCCGGGGATTGAAAAGGCCGGTTACAGTTCGTGATCGGGACGGGAGGCGCATCGGCGGCTTGATCCCGCGGCCGGGAAGGCTGATCTAGGGGCATGGCCACCGTCATCGACACCCGCCAGGGGCCGCGTCCCCGGCACCCCGAGAAGCGCAACCGCCCCGACACGCCGGTCCTGCGCAAGCCCGACTGGCTGCGGGTCCGGGCGCCGGGGTCGGAGGGCTATGCCGCGACCCGGGCCATCGTGAAGGCCCATGGCCTGGTCACGGTCTGCGAAGAGGCGGCCTGTCCCAACATCGGCGAGTGCTGGACCCAGTCCCACGCCACCATGATGATCATGGGAGATACCTGCACCCGGGCCTGCGCCTTCTGCAACGTGGCCACCGGTCGCCCCGAGCCCCTGGACCCTACCGAGCCCGCCCGCGTGGCCGACGCCGTGGCCAAGATGGGGCTTAAGCACGTGGTCATCACTTCGGTGGACCGCGACGACCTGGCCGACGGCGGCGCCGCCCACTTCGCCGCCGTGGTGCGGGAGATCCGCGCCCGGGCGCCGGGGGCGACCGTGGAGATCCTGACGCCGGACTTCCTGCGCAAGCCCGTCGAGGCGGCCCTGGAGGTAATCGCCTCGCGGCCGGACGTCTTCAACCACAACCTCGAGACCGTGCCGCGGCTCTACCCCTCCATCCGGCCAGGCGCCCGCTACTACCACTCCCTGCGCCTGCTGGAGCGGGTGAAGGAGGCCGACCCGGAGGCCTTCACCAAGTCCGGCCTGATGGTCGGCCTGGGCGAGGCCCGGGAGGAGGTGCTGCAGGTCATGGACGACATGCGCTCGGCCGGCGTCGATTTCCTGACCATCGGCCAGTACCTGCAGCCGACCCGGAAGCACGCGGCCGTGGAGCGTTTCGTCCACCCCGACGAGTTCCGGGGCTACGAGGAGGCGGCGCGCGCCAAGGGCTTCCTAATGGTCTCGGCCAGCCCCCTGACCCGCTCCTCGCACCATGCCGGCGAGGACTTCGCCCGGCTGAAGGCGGCGCGGCTGGCCCGCGGGGGGTAGGCGCGGTGCGCCACAGGCTCTCGCGGCATTCGCCCTACGCCCCGGACGCCCTATTCGGCCTGGTTGGGGATGTGACCCGCTATCCGGAGTTCGTGCCCTGGGTGCGGTCGCTGCGCACGTGGAACGCACGCTCGGAGGCGGGCGGCGCCGAGTGGCTGGACGCCGAGGTGCAGGTGGCCTTCGGTCCGGTCCGGGAGCGGTTCTCCACCCGGGTGCGTCGGGATTCCGCCCTCAGGCGGATCGATGCAGACCTGATCGCCGGACCGTTCCGCCGCCTGCGCAACCGCTGGGACTTCGTGCCCGTGGACGGCGGGACGCGGATCGACTTCGACATCGACTTCGAGTTGCGGAGCCGCCTGCTGGAGGGCCTGCTCGCCGGCAACTTCGACCGGGCGGCGGGCCGGCTCCTGGCCTGTTTCGAGGACCGGGCCCGGGCGCTGTTCGGAGATCCGGGGAAGAGCTGAGCCGCCGTTGACCCCCTCACCCGGCATTCGCCGGGAGCTCCCCCTTGGGGGAGCCATTGGCGCTGTTCTAATTCCTCCCCAGCCGGGGGAGGTGGCGCGCGCAGCGGGCCGGAGGGGGTCTGCTGAGGGCGCCTGCAGACTAGCGGCTGATGCGTTCGCGCATGGCGTCCAGGGCGGACTGGACGGCGGCGAGCTGGATCTCCTCGCGGGTCTCGAACTGGAAGAATTCCTGCCGGTGGTGCAGGCCATGGTTGGCGCGGGCTGTGGCGATGTGGACGGTGCCCACCGGCTTCATGCGGGTGCCGCCGCCGGGGCCGGCGACGCCGGTGATGGCCACGGCGATGTGGGCGTTGGAGTTCTCCAGCGCCCCCTCGGCCATCATCCGGGCCACGGGCTCGGAGACCGCGCCCAGGTCGGCGATGATTTCGCCGGGCACGCCGAGAAGCTCCTGCTTGGCGCGGTTGTTGTAGACGACGAAGCCGCGCTCGAAGACGTCAGAGGCGCCCGGGATCGAGCAGATCGCCCCGGCCACCAGGCCGCCCGTGCAGCTTTCGGCGGTGACGATGCGCAGCTGGCGCTCGCGGGCCTCGTCGATGAGCAGGCGGGCGAGGGTCTCGATCTCGATGGAAAACATGTCTCGACTCCGGTCTGGCGCGGGCGATGCGACCTGACCACCGGCCGGGGGGCGGACGCAAGCCCCCATGGCCGGCGATCAGGGGGCGGGAAGCTCGACGGCGGCCACGGCCTGGGCCAGGAGGCCCTCCTGCCGGCCTGTGAAGCCCATGCCCTCGGTGGTGGTGGCCTTGATGCTGACCCGGGAGACGTCGATCGCCAGGATGCCGGCGACGGCCTGCCGCATGGCCTCGCGGTGGGGCGCCACCTTGGGCCGCTCGCAGACCAGGGTCAGGTCGAGGGAGAGGATGCGTCCGCCCCGGGCGATGACCAGGGCGCCGGCATGGGCCAGGAAGGTGGCCGAGGGTTCTCCCTTCCAGCGCGAATCCGTGGGTGGGAAGTGCTGGCCGATGTCGCCTTCGCCGATGGCGCCAAGCAGGGCGTCGGTCAGGGCGTGAAGTCCGGCGTCGGCGTCGGAATGGCCCACCAGTGAGGCGTCATGGGGAATGCGGACGCCGCAGAGCCAGACCCCGTCTCCGGGACCCCAGCGGTGGGCGTCGATCCCCTGGCCCATGCGGACCTCGCGGGC
>CAIMLY010000117.1 GCA_903842425.1 uncultured Alphaproteobacteria bacterium
AGGCCTCGGGGTTGATGGGCTCGCCCACCGTGCCGATCAGCCGCAGGGAGGCCCGGGAGGTCGCCTTCACCGGCCCCTCGCCATCGCGCATGAGGGCGCGGATCGCCGTCGGGGCGGTGTAGAAGATCTCGACCTTGTGCTTGTCCACCACCTGCCAGAAGCGGGAATTGTCCGGCCAGCTGGGCACGCCCTCGAAGATCAGGCTGGTCGCCCCGTTCGCCAGGGGACCGTAGACGACGTAGGAGTGGCCAGTGACCCAGCCCACGTCGGCGGTGCACCAGAAGACCTCGCCGGGGCGGTAGTCGAAGACCAGCTCATGGGTGTGCGAGGCCCAGACCAGGTAGCCCCCCGTGGTGTGCAGGACGCCCTTGGGCTTTCCGGTCGATCCCGAGGTGTAGAGGATGAACAGCGGATCCTCGGCGTTCATGGGCTCGGGGTCGCACTGGTCGGACACCGTTCCCTTGACGTCGGAATAGAAGACGTCCCGGCCGGCGGTCATCGGCACGTCGGCCCGGGTGCGCCGGATCACGATCACGTCGGCGACCTGCGGGCAGTCCTTCAGGGCCTCGTCGACGTTGCGCTTCAGGGGGATGACCTTTCCGCCCCTCAGCCCCTCGTCGGCGGTGATGACGATGCGGCTGTCGCAGTCCTGGATCCGCCCGGCGATGCTGTCCGGCGAGAAGCCGCCGAAGATCACCGAGTGCACCGCGCCGATCCGGGCGCAGGCCAGCATGGCCACGGCGGCCTGGGGGATCATCGGCAGGTAGATGGTGACCCGGTCGCCCTTCTTTACGCCCTTGGATTTCAGGACGTTGGCCATCCGACAGACCTCGGCGAGGAGCTGTCGGTAGGTGAGGGTGGTCCCGTTCTCGCCGTCGTCCGGCTCCCAGATGATCGCCACCTGGTCGCCGCGGGTCGGGATGTGCCGGTCCAAGCAGTTGACGGAGACGTTCAGGATCCCGTCCTCGTACCAGCGGACGTGGAAGTCCTCGCGGCTGAAGGAAACGTCCTTCGTGCGGGTCGGCGGCCGGATCCAGTCGAGGCGGCCGGCCAGCTCGCGCCAGTATCCGTCGGGATCGGACTCCACGCGGGCCAGGGCGGCGGCGTAGCCTTCCGCCGTCATCAGGGCCTTTTCGGCCCAGGCCTCGGGAACCGGGAAAACTTCACCTTCGCTCACGCCATGCCTCCCTCGCGGTCATCGCTGGACAGCTAGTAGTGCGGCGGCGCGGCGGGGGGAAGCGGGAGCGGCGGATTTTCAGCCGGCTTGCGCCCGCCGCCCGGACCGCTAGCCTTGGACGGCCCCTTCCGGAGATCCCCATGCTGCTGCACCTGTCGACCTGGCCCGAGATCGAGGCCCAGCTGAAGCGCTCAACGGCGATCGTCGTGCCGATCGGCTCGAACGAGCAGCACGGCCCCACCGGGCTCCTCGGCACGGACTGGCTGTGCCCGGAGATCATCGCCCATGAAGCCCAGAAGGACGCCGACCTCCTGGTCGCGCCGACCTTCAACATCGGCATGGCCCAGCACCACCTGGGCTTCCCGGGCACCATCTCCCTGAGGCCGACCACCTTCATCGCCGCGATCGGCGACTGGTGCCGCAGCCTGGCGGTCCACGGCTTCACCCGGATCTATTTCCTGAACGGCCATGGCGGCAACGTCGCCACCATCGAGGCGGCCTTCTCCGAACTCTACGCCGAGGCCAGCCTTGCGCAGCGCCCCAGGGGCTTCTCCCTCAAGCTGAGGAACTGGTGGGACCTGCCCGGGGTCAACGCCCTGGCGAGCCGGCAGTTCCCGACGGGCCACGGCAGCCACGCCACACCCTCCGAGATCGCCGTCACCCAGTGGGCCTATCCGGACGCCATCAAGCGCGCCGATTACACGCCCCAGATCGCCCCCACCGGCCCGATCCGCGAGGCGGCGGACTTCCGCGCCCGCTATCCGGACGGCCGGATGGGCTCCGACCCGGCCCAGGCGACGCCGGAAAAGGGCGGTGAACTCGTGAAGCTGGCCGCCGAGGGCCTGGTGAAGGAAGTCGCCGCCTTCGCCGCCGAGGTCTCGCCCGCGGGCTGAGGCCTCAGGCTGTCTCGACCCACCCGTTGCGCACGGCGACGGGCCAGGGCGTCAGGGACTCGCCGGCGCATGGGCCTGCCGTGCAGACCCCGTCGCCCAGGCGGAAGACCGCGCCGTGGGCGGCGCAAAGGATCCGGTCCCCGGTGCGGGTGAGGTAGCGGTCGTCCATCACCGCCAGGGGCCAGCCGTTGTGGGGGCAGGAATCGACCCAACCCCGCACCTCGCTGCCCTCGCGCACCAGGAAGGCCGCGAACAGGGCGTCTCCCGCCCGGAAGCGGAATCCGCGGGCCCCGGGATCGGCCAGTTCCACGACCGCGCACAGCCGCGTCCCCGGCTGCGGCGTTGCGGGATTGTCCGCCTGCGGGGGCCGCATCAGAGGGCGCCGATGCTCGCCTTGAAGGCCGTCACCTGGACCGAGGCGAACAGGCCGGCCGTCTGGTAGGGGTCGCCGAGGTTGAAGGCCCGGGCGTCCTCCAGGCTGTCGGCCTCCAGGATTAGGAGGGAGCCGGCCATGTTCCCGGCCTCGTCCAGCAGGGGCCCGGCCACCTTCAGCCGGCCGGCGAAGCCGCGGGCGTAGGCCAGGTGGGCCTCGCGGTTGGCCAGCCGGAGCTCCAGGCTGTTCGGCTTGTCGTTGCAGACCAGGACATAGAGGCCCATGGGCGCGGTTCCTTTCAGGGTTCAGCGTTCGGACTTGAGGGGGCGGGACAGGAGGCCGGTGATGGCGGCCTCGACCCCGACCTCTCCGGCGATGATGGCGGCGACGGCCTCGCAGATGGGGGCCTCGACCCCGATCCGGGCGGCCAGTTCCCGGACGGCGGGGGCGGAGGCGACCCCCTCGGCCACCGAGACCTTGCCCGAGAGCGCGTCCTGGAGGGACTGGCCCTGGCCGAGAGCCAGGCCGACGCTCATGTTCCGGGACTGGGGCGAGGAGCAGGTCAGGACCAGGTCCCCCAGGCCGCAGAGGCCGGCGACGGTCTCGGCGCGGCCGCCCAGGGCCACGGCCATCCGGGTCAGCTCGGCGAAACCCCGGGTGATCAGGGCGGCGTGGGCGGACCGTCCCAGGCCCCGGCCCTCGGACACCCCGCAGGCGATGGCCAGGACGTTCTTCACCGCCCCGCCGACCTCCGCCCCCACCATGTCCGTGGCGGCGTAGGGCCGGAACCCGGGTCCGGCCACGGCCCGGGCCAGGGCGGCGCCCAGGGCTTCGTCCGGACAGGCCAGGGTGACGGCGGTGGGCAGGCCCCGGGCCACCTCGGCGGCGAAGGAGGGCCCCGACAGGACGGCGGGCCGGGCGTCCGGCAGGGTTTCGGCCAGGACCTCGGTCATGAGCTTCAGCGAGCCCTGCTCGATGCCCTTGGCGCACAGGACCATGGGCGTCCCGGCGGTGACGACCGGTGCAAAGGCGCGCAGGCTTGACCGCAGGTGCTGGGCCGGGGTGACATTGAGGTAGAGGTCGCGCCCGACCAGGTCCCCCGGCTGCGACACGGCGCGGACCCCGGCGTCCAGCGTCACCCCCGGCAGGAAGGTCGGGTTCTCCCGGCGGACATTGACGTCCTCGGCCACCTCGGCCTCCCGGGCGTAGAGGGTGGTCTCCAGGCCCGCGCGGGCGCAGACCAGGGCCAGGGCCGTGCCCCAGGCGCCGGCGCCGATCACGCCGACCGTCCGGAAGGTCTCGCTCATGCCTTGGCTCCCTTTCGGCCGGGGATGTGGGTGGGCCGCTCGGCGGCGGCGGCCAGGTCGAGGGGCCAGCGCGGCCGGGCCGGCGCGGACAGGGGGTCGGTCAGGCCCAGGGCCAGGCGCTCGGCGCCGGCCAGGGCGATCATGGCGGCGTTGTCCGTGCAATAGGCCAGGGGCGGGGCGTGGAAGCTCCAGCCCAGCTCAGAGGCGAGATCCTGCAGGGCCGCCCGCACCGCGCCATTGGCCGCCACGCCGCCGGCCACGACGAAACGGCGTTCGCCGGGCGGCAGGTCCTGGGCGCAGGCCGTCATGGCCCGGCGGGTCCGCTCGGCCAGCTGCCGGGCGATGGCCGCCTGGACCGAGGCGGCGAGGTCGGCCCGGGAGGCCTCGCCGCAGGTCGCCGCCAGGCGCGCCGCCGCGGTCTTGAGTCCCGAGAAGGAGAAGTCGCAGCCAGGCCGGCCGAGCAGGGCCCGGGGCAGGTCGAAGGCGCCGGGGTCTCCCGAGGCCGCCAGCCGCTCCAGGGCCGGGCCGCCGGGATAGGGCAGGCCCAGGGACTTGGCGATCTTGTCGAAGGCCTCGCCGGCGGCGTCATCGATGGTGGAGCCGAGGCGGGTGCAGGCGCCGACGCCGTCCACACGCAGCAGCTGGCAGTGGCCCCCGGAGACCAGGAGCAACAGGAAGGGATAGTCGATCCGGGCCGCGAGGCGGGCGGAGACCGCGTGACCCTCCAGGTGGTTCACGGCCACCAGGGGCAGGCCCCGGGCCAGGGCCACGGCCTTGCCGAAGGACAGGCCCACCATCACCCCGCCGATCAGGCCCGGCCCCGCCGTGGCGGCGACCCCGGACAGCGCCCCCCAGCCGGTTCCCGCCCGCGCCATGGCTTCCGCCGCGATCGCGTCGATGGCCTCGACGTGGGCCCGGGCGGCGATCTCGGGCACCACTCCGCCGAAGGGGGCGTGGGCCTCGGTCTGCAGGCCGACCACCGAGGACAGGACGGTGACGCCCCCGTCCGCGGACAGGCGCACCACCGCCGCGGCGGTCTCGTCGCAGCTTGTCTCGACGCCAAGGACGGTCAGGTCGCTCATGGGGGCGGGGTCCGGGTTGCGGCCCCGGCGCGGCTCCTGTAGGGCCGGTCCGGAGTGAATTCCCAGCCGAGGTAGCCCTCCCGTCGTGCCTGCGCAACAGCCTGTCCGGATCGGGGCCCGCGGCTCCAAGCTCTCCCTGGCCCAGGCGGGGCAGATGCAGAGGCGCATCGCCGCCGCCCTCGGCGCGCCGCCCGAAGAAGCCGACCGCGTCGCCCCGCTGGTGGTGATCACCACGTCCGGCGACCGGATCCAGGACCGGCGCCTCCTGGAGGTCGGCGGCAAGGGGCTCTTCACCAAGGAGATCGAGGAGGCCCTCCTCGACGGCCGGATCGACTGCGCCATCCATTCGCTGAAGGACATGCCGGTGGCCTCGCCCGAGGGCCTGGTCCTGGCCGCCATCCCCGAGCGCGAGGACCCCCGCGACGCCTTCCTCAGCCTGACCGCCGACCGGCTGGAGGACCTGCCCCGGGGCGCCCGCCTGGGCACGGCCTCGCTCCGCCGCCAGGCCCAGTGCCTGAACCTGCGGCCCGACCTCGACGTGCGCATGCTGCGCGGCAATGTCGACACCCGGCTGGAGAAGCTGAGGGCCGGCGAGGCCGACGCCATCCTGCTGGCCGCCTCGGGCCTGAACCGCCTGGGCCTCTCCGACCTGCCCCGCAGTTTCATCGACCCGCGCCTGTCGCCGCCGGCGCCGGGCCAGGGGGCCCTGGCCATCCAGAGCCGCGAGGCGGATCGGGACGCGCCCTGGCTGGCCGCCCTGCGCCACGCCCCCACCGCCCTGGCCGTGGCCGCCGAGCGGGGCGCCATGGCGGCCCTGGAGGGCAGCTGCCGCACCGCCATCGGCGCCTACGCCTGCGCCGAGGGCGACGACCTCGTCCTCGTGGTCGAGGCCCTGTCCCCGGATGGCGCGCACCGGTTCCGGGGCGAAGGCCGGGTGGCCGCTTCGGCGGGCCCGACGGCCGCCGCCGCCCTCGGCCTCGAGCTTGGCCGGCGAATCCAGGCCCAGGGCGGCGCGCTTATCCTCCTGCCGGATTGATTCCCCGGCGGAGGGGCGCATTGTCCCCCGCGAGAGGAGCCGCTCACCGCCATGGACCCCCAGGCCGTCTGGATCACCCGGGCCGAACCCGGCGCGTCGGAGACGGCCGGCCGGACGGCGGCCCTCGGCCTCCGCCCCCTTGTCCTGCCCCTGCTGGAGACCTTCGGACTGGCGGTCGATCCGGCGGACCTGCAGGGCGACGGGTCCCTGGCCTTCACTTCCGCCAATGGCGTCCGCGCCTTCGCCCGGCTCAGCCCGCGGCGGTCCGGCCCGGTCTATGTGGTGGGGCCGGCCACGGCGGCGGCCGCCCGGTCTGCGGGGTTTGGAGACATCCGCCCCGGCGAGGGGGACGTCGGGGGCCTGGCCCGCCGGATCCTCGCCGACGCCCCGGCCGGTGAGGTCCTCCACGCCGCCGCCCGCGAGCCCGCGGGGGACCTGTCTGGCCTGCTGGTCGCCGCCGGCCTTCCCGCCCGGAGGGTCGCCGTCTACGCCGCCCGCGAGGCCCGGCTTCCCGCCCTGGGCCTCCAGGAGGCGCTGGCCGCCCCGACTGTCCTGGTGCATTCGCCCCGGGCCGCCCGGATCCTGGCCCGCCGCCTGTCCGAGGCGGGCGCCCGTCCCCTCGTCCTCGGCCTGTCCCCCGCCTGCCTGGAGCCGCTGGCCTGGCTGGACCTGGCCGGCCGGGCGGCGGCGGACTCCCCCCTCGAAACCGACCTGATGAATCTGCTAGCCTCCCGCCGATGACCGAGACGCCTCCGCCTCCGCCGCCCCGCACGCCCACCCTCGTGGGCCGGATGTTCTGGGCCCTCCTCGCCTTCCTGTCCGTGGCGACCCTCGCCGTCGCCGCCTTCATCCGGTTCGGGCCCGGCCTGCCGCCGCCCCTCGACCTGGGAGCGGCGCCGAAGTCGCCGGCCCCCGCCGCCCTGGCCCTGTCGCCGCCGCCCCTCTCGGTGGACGCCCCGGTTCCCGCGGGCCCCGGCCCCCGCCCCTCCGACCTCGCCCGGCTGGAGGCGCGGATCGACGACCTGGAGACCGGCCGCAGCCGTACGGCCGCGTCCGCCCGGTCCGCCCTGGCCGCCGCCGCCCTGCTCTCGGCCGCGCAGACCTCCCGGCCCTTCACGGCGGAGCTGGCCGCGGTGGAGGCCCTCGCCCCCGCCGACCTCGACCTGTCCGGGTTCGCCGCCCTGGCCGCCGCCGGGGCGCCCAGCCGCGCAGCCCTGGCCCTGGAGTTCCCGGACTTCGCCGCCCGCGCCGCCGCCGCGGCCCGCCAGCCCGGGGAGTCGGCCGCCCTGGGCGAGCGGATCCTCGCGGGCCTGTCCCGGGTGATCGTCGTACGGCCAGTCGGGCGGCTGGCCGGCGACACGGCCGAGGCGCGGCTGGCCCGGGCTGAGGTCCAGCTGACCGAGGGCGACCTCGAGGCGGCCCTGTCCAGCCTTGCCGGCCTGCCCCCCGCGGCCCAGGCGGCCCTGCGGCCCTGGTGGGAACAGGCCCAGACCCGGGCCCGCCTTGACCGCCAGGCCGCCGCCCTCGGCGAACGGGCCCTGCGCGACCTGGCCCGCCTGGAGGAGACCGCCCCATGATCCGCTCGGCCCTCTTCCTGCTTCTGGCGGCCCTCGGGGCGGCCTTCGCCCTGTCCCTCGCCGGGGAGTCCGGCCGGGCCAGCATCGTCTGGCTGGGCTGGCGGACGGACATGACCGCCACGGCGCTGCTGGTCCTGGTCCTCCTGGCCTCCTTCCTCGCCTTCTCGGCCTGGCGCCTGGTCCTCTGGGTGGCCGAGACTCCCCGCCGCGCCGCGGCGGCCCGCGCCGAGTCCCGGCGCCGGCAGGAGCTGGAGGTGCTGACCCGGGGCTTCGTGGCGGTGGCGGCCGGCGATGGCGCCGAGGCCCGTCGCCTGTCCGCCAAGGCCGCCGATCTCTCCACCGAGGCGCCGGCCCTGGCCCGGCTCCTGTCCGCCCGGGCCGCCGAGGCCGCCGAGGACCCGGCCGCCGCCGAAGCCGCCTGGACCGCCATGCTGGCCTTTCCCGACCTCCGGCTGGCTGCGCGCCGTGGGCTCACCACCCTGGCCCTGACCCGGGGCGACCGGGCTTCGGCCCTGCAGCACGCCGAGGCCGCCTTCGCCCTGGCCCGCACCGCCCGCTGGGCCTGGCGCGTCCTCGTCGAGGCTCGCCTGGAGGAGGGCGACTGGGAGGCCGCCCGCGACCTCCTCAAGACCGGCCAGGACCGCCGCATCGTCAGCCCCGAGGTGGCCGAGCGCGGCCGCGCGGCCCTGCTCGCCGCCTCCGCCGCCCAGCTGGACCTGACCGGCGACGCCCGGGCCCGGAGCCGCGCCGCCGACTACGCCCTGGAGGCCGCCCGCCTCCAGCCCGGCTTCGCCCCCGGCGTGGTCATGGCCGCGCGCCTGATGTCCGCCCAGGGCAAGGCGGGCCGCGCCGCCCAGGTCATCGAGGCCGCCTGGAAGGTCGCGCCCCACCCTGCCCTCTGGCTGGCCCTCCGGGACCTCAAGACCCAGGAAACCCCGCGTGAGCGGGCCGGCCGGCTGGCGGCCCTGGCCGCCCTCAACCCCGGCGCCCGGGAGTCGCGCATCCTGACGGTGGAGGCGGCCCTGACCGCCGGCGACGCCGCCCGGGCGGTCGAGCTGGCCCGGGGCCTGGAGGCCGAGCCCCTGACCGCGCGGATCGCCGGCCTCCTCGCCCGCGCCGCCTATGCCGCCGGCCGTCCCGACGAAGCCCGGGTCTGGCGGGCCCGGGGCCTGAACGCGCCCGGGGAACCGGACTGGTCCGACCTGGATCCCGAGGGCCGCGCCTTCGCCTACCAGCCCGCAGACTGGGCGCGCCTGGCTGTCAGCTTCGCCGAGACGGGAGAGCTCATCCACCCGCGGCACGAGCGCCGCGAGCCGGGCCTCTCGGACCTGCCGGACCTGCCCATGTCCTATGCCGAACAGAGCCTCTCCGACCTGGAGGCGCCCGCCCCCTTCCCGATCGGCGAGGGCCTGCAGGGCGAGGAGGACGACGACCCCGACCCGGCTCCGCCACCGGCTACCCCGCCCCCCGCGCGACGCCGCTTGGCGAGACCGCCGCGAGACGCTAAGTAGGCCCCGTCCGCGGGCCCCAGCGCCCGACAGGCCCTTGGGCCGCCTTAGCTCAGCCGGTAGAGCGGCGCATTCGTAATGCGTAGGTCAGGTGTTCGAGTCACCTAGGCGGCACCAT
>CAIMLY010000118.1 GCA_903842425.1 uncultured Alphaproteobacteria bacterium
GCCTCTCCGACCTGGAGGCGCCCGCCCCCTTCCCGATCGGCGAGGGCCTGCAGGGCGAGGAGGACGACGACCCCGACCCGGCTCCGCCACCGGCCACCCCGCCCCCCGCGCGACGCCGCTTGGCGAGACCGCCGCGAGACGCTAAGTAAGCCCCGTCCGCGGGCCCCAGGGCCCGACAGGCCCTTGGGCCGCCTTAGCTCAGCCGGTAGAGCGGCGCATTCGTAATGCGTAGGTCAGGTGTTCGAGTCACCTAGGCGGCACCATTTCCCCCGGTTCAGGGCCGTGGAGGTCCAGGCATGACCCAATCTGCGATCCGGATCCGGCCTGAGGTCGAGGCGGATCACCCCGTGATCCATGACCTTACCCGGCGGGCCTTTGCGCCCATGCCCTTCGCCGCCGGCGACGAGCAGGACCTGATCGACGCCCTGAGGCGCCTCGGTGCGCTGAGTCTTTCCCTGGTGGCCGAGCTCGAGGGCCGGGTCGTCGGCCATGTCGCCCTTTCCCCGGTCACGCACGAGAGCGGCGCGGAGGGATGGTTCGGACTCGGTCCCATCTCCGCAGAGCCGGCGCTGCAGAGGCAGGGTGTCGGCGGCGCCCTCATCGCCGAGGCCAGGCGGTGGCTCTCGGACCGAGGGGCGCGAGGCTGCATCCTGACGGGCGATCCCAACTACTATCCCCGGCATGGCTTTCTTCCCGCCCCCGGGCACGCGCCGGAGGCCGAGCCGCCCGAGTTCTTCATGGTCCTGCCCCTGGCGGGCGACATCCCGGCCGGCCGGTTCCGCTTCCACCCGGCCTTCCACGCCTGAGCGCCCCCGGTTCACATCCGCCCCGCAAGGGGCTAAGGCCATTTCGCCGTCCCCGCGCGGGCGGCGTCTGTCGCGGGAGGGCGCCATGAGCCGCCGGGTCCATGTGCTGAACGGTCCGAACCTGAACCTGCTGGGTCAGCGGGAGCCGCATCTCTATGGCTCGCGCACCCTGGCCGACGTGGAGGCCCTGTGCGCCGCCGCCGCCGGCCGGCACGGCTTCGACCTCGACTTCCGGCAGACCAACCGGGAGTACGAGATGATCGACTGGATCCAGGCGGCCCGGAAGGACGCCGGCCTGGTGATCAATCCCGCCGGCTTCAGCCACTTCTCCGCTCCCGTGCTGGACGCCCTGAAGATGTGCGAAGGCCCGGTGGTGGAGGTGCATATCTCCAACATCCACAAGCGCACCGTGGAGGCCGACTGGCGCGGCCACTCCATCATGAGCGCCGGAGTCACCGGGGTGATCGCGGGACTGGGGGTGCAGGGCTATGTCCTGGCCCTGGACTACATCGCCCTGGCCCTGGCCGGAGAGGCCTGACCCTCCCACACGCCCTGCGGGATGACGACGTCGGGGAAGCCTTGCGCCCGCCCGCGCCGGGCTTTCATATGCAGGCCTGGAGAGAGACGCGGCGCAGGCTGTGCGGGAGGAGGGTCATGACCCGGGAGATCGGCGACTACGACCTGATCGTGGTGGGCGGCGGGGTCGGCGGGGGCGCCCTGTCGACCGTCATGGCGCGGGCTGGGCGAAGGGTGCTCCTGCTGGAGCAGGCGGAGGCCTATGTCGACCGGGTGCGCGGCGAGTGGATCGCCCCCTGGGGCGTGGTCGAGACCCGGACCCTTGGCCTCTACGACCTGCTCATGGCGGCGGGCGGCCATCACCTGGGTCGCCACGTCACCTACGACGAGACCCTGTCGCCCGGGGCGGCCGAGGCCTCGCCCCTTCCCCTCGACATCTTCGCCCCCGGCGTGGCGGGACCGCTCTGCCTGCGACATCCCATCCACTGCCAGACCCTGTTCGACGCCGCGAAGGCCGCCGGCGCCGACGCCCGCCGGGGCGTGGCGGTGACCGGGATCCGGACCGGGAGCGATCCCTGCGTGACCTTCGAGGAGGCCGGCGAGGTCCTGCTGGCCCGCGCCCCCCTGGTGGTGGGCGCCGACGGCCGGACGTCGGCGGTGCGGCAGGCGGCGGGCATTCCCCTGCACCAGGATACGCCCCACCACTGGTTCGCCGGCCTGCTGGTGGAGGGGGTCGAGGGCTGGCCCGAGGACACCCAGGCCATCGGCACCGAGGGCGACTTCGGCTTCCTGGCCTTCCCGCAGGGGCAGGGCCGGGTGCGCGTCTATGGCGGCTTCCCCCTCGACCAGCAGAAGCGTTTCCAGGGCCCGGACGGCGCCCGGCGGTTCCTGGACGCCTTCGCCGTCTCCTGCAGCCCGGGCAATGCAAGGCTGGTGGCGGGGCGCCCCGCCGGGCCGGTGGGCGCCTTCATCAACGCCGATTCCTGGACGGACCAGCCCTTCGCCATGGGCGCCGTCCTGGTGGGGGACGCGGCGGGGTGGAACGACCCGATCATCGGCCTGGGCATGTCCATCACCTACCGGGACGTGCGGATCGTGACCGACCTGTTGAAGTCGGTTCCGGCCGGACGGGTCCCCGACTTCTCCTCCTACGCCGCCGAGCGGGCCGAGCGGATGCGGCGCCTCCGGTTCACCGCCCGGATCCAGGCGGCCCTGGACATGGAGTTTGGCCCCGAGGCCGCCGCGCGCCGCAAGGACCTCCACGACCGGGCCCAGGTCGATCCGAGCCTCAAGGCCCACGCCTTCGCCGTCATGGCCGGGCCCGAGACCGTCCCCGCCGAACTCTTCACCGAGGCCCACCGCGCGCGCGTCCTGGGCCCTTCCGGGGCCGCCGCATGAGCGTGACCGACATCGCCGCCTACAACGCCGACTGGCTGAAGGCCTGGACGGACAAGGACGTGGACCGGCTGTGCGGCTTCTATGCCGACGACTGCACCTACCACGACGCCCAGACCGTGGCGGGCCTGAGGGGCAACGACGCCCTCCGGGCCTACCTGACGGGCCTGTTCGCCGGCACGCCGCCCATGACCTACACGCCCGACGAGGTCTGGCCGATCCCCGGCGGCTTCTGCGGCCGCTGGTACTGCGAGATCGGCGAGGGCGGGTCCCTGGGCCGGATGCGGGGCTTCGACCTGGTCCTCCTGGACGGCGACCGCATCACCCTCAACGAAGTCTACGTGCACACCCTCCCATGACCCGTCCCGACATCCGCGAACCCGCCGACATCGACGCCCCCTGGCTGACCGCCGTCCTCGCCGCCGGCGGGGTCGACGCCGAGGTGCGCAGCTTCACCGCCCGTCAGGTGGGGACGGGCCAGATCGGCGACAGCGTCCGTTTCACGCTGGACTATGCCCGCCGGGGCGAAGGGGCGCCGGACTCCCTGGTCGGCAAGTTCCCTGCCGCGGGGGCGGAGAGCCGGGCCACGGGCGTGGCCCTGGGCAACTACCTGCGCGAGGTGCGCTTCTACCAGCACCTGGCGCCGCAGGCCCTGGTCCACACGCCCCGCTGCTGGTTCACCGACGTGGACGAGGCGACCAGCCACTTCGTCCTGATGATGGAGGACCTTGCGCCCGCCGAGCAGGGAGACCAGCTGCGCGGCGTCACCCTGGACCAGGCCCGGCTGGTGACGGTGCAGGCCGGCCGCCTCCACGCCTCCCACTGGGGGGACGACGGCCTCGACGACCTGCCCTGGGTCTCGGGCTCGAAGGCGGCGCAGGCCGGCCCGGTGAACGACGACGCCGTGTCCATGCTCTGGGCCGGCTTCAAGGACCGCTATGCCGACCGTCTGAAGCCGGAGTGGACGGAGGTGGGGGACTGGGTGTCCACCCGCTACACCTGGCTGGGCCAGAGGCATGACGGCCCCCGCTGCCTGACCCACAACGACTTCCGCCCCGACAACATGATGTTCGGCACGCCGGAGGGCGGCCATCCGGTGACGGTCCTGGACTGGCAGTCCTTCGCCTATGGCGCTGGGCCCACCGACCTCGCCTATTTCCTGGCCGGCGCCCTGCCGGGCGAGGTCCGCCGGGCCCACGAGGGCGAGCTGCTGGCCCTCTACCTCGACACCCTCCAGGCCAATGGCGTCACCGGCTACGGCATGGCGGACCTGCGCCGCCACTATGGACAGGGCGCCTACCTCCTTTTCCTCACCGCCTTCTTCGCCGCCATGGTCGTCACCCGGACGGCCCGGGGCGACGACATGTTCATGCAGATGCTGGGCAGCGCCGCCGACCACATGATCGAGCACGACGCCGTCAGGGACTGACCCTGCGCCCCCACAGACCGGAGTTCCCCCCATGAGCGACATCGTCACCGTCCGCGACGAAGGCCACGTCCGCTACATCACCCTCAACCGGCCCGAGAAGAAGAACGCCATCTCCCTGGAGCTCGCCTGGGGGGTGATCGAGGCCGTGCGCGCCGCCGCCGCGGACGACAATGTCTGGGTGGTGGGCCTGACGGGGACCGGCGACGCCTTCTGTGCGGGCCTTGACCTGACGCCGGGCGCCAAGCCCTACACGCCCCTGACGCCCCAGGCCGCCCAGCTGGACGACATCGGATGGGTGGGGCAGTTTGTCCTGACCCTGCGCAAGGCCTGCGACAAGCCGGTGGTGGGCGGTATCAACGGGGTGGCCGTTGGGGCCGGGCTGGGCCTGGCCATGGCCTGCGACGTGCGCCTGGTCGCGCATTCGGCGCGCCTGATGGCCGGCTACACCCGGATCGGGGGCTCACCCGACGCGGGCCTCACCATCACCCTGCCCCAGGCCATGGGCTATGAGCGCGCCATGCGCTTCATGATGGAGAACCGCACGGTGACCGGCGAGGAGGCCGTCGCCTGGGGCCTGGCCGGCGAGGCGGTGGCGGACGCCGACTTCCAGGAGCGCTTCCAGGCCTACTGCCAGAGCCTCTGCGCCTGGTCGCCCATCACCCTGCGCCTGCTCAAGCGCGGCATGGTCAAGTCCTACGAGACCCCGGACCCGGAGGTCCAGCTGCGCTACGAGGTCTCGAACATCCGCATCGCCTTTGCCAGCGAGGACGCCAAGGAAGCCCGCCAGGCCTTCTTCGAGAAGCGCAAGCCGGTCTTCAAGGGCAGGTAGGTCAGAACCAGGCGGTCAGGCCGGCCACCAGCCCGGCGCCCGTCTCGGCCGCCTCGCTGTGGGCCCCGGCCTCTCGCCGGCTCCAGACCCAGCCGACGTAGGGGGCGAATTCCGGGCGGATCTCGTAGCGCAGGCGCAGTCCCGCCTCGGCCTCGTGGAGCTCAACGCCGCCGTCGATGCCGAGGCCGGCCTCGAGGCGTGGCTGCAGGATGAGCCGTCGGGTGATCCTCTGGTCCGTCGCCGCCTCCAGGTGGGCGCCCAGCCGCCCCCGGTCCGAGAGCCGCAGGTCGGCCGAGGCGTGGATCCAGTAGGGCGCAAGTCCCTCGATCCCCGCCATCAGGTAGGCGTCCCCGTCGCCGGCGAGGTCCTTGCCGGCGCCGGCCTGCAGGTTCCACCAGGGATCGAAGGCGTGGACCCAGGCCAGCTCGGCCTCGGCGGAGTCCGGCTCGGCCCGCAACCGCACCCGCGCCCGGTCGATGTCGCCGCCGGTCCAGGCCGAGGCCTCGACCCGCCAGTCGCCCCCCGGCGCCCCGGCCCCGGCCTCGGCGAGGTCCAGGCGAACGCCGCCGAGCCTCTGTCCGCCATTCTCCCGGTAGAGGGCTTCCTGCGCCGCCGCCATGTCGCCGGCGGCGCCCGCGCCATGTCCGGAATGCTGCTGGGCCCCCGCGGGGGCGGCCAGCAAGACGGCGGCCAGGGCCCCCGCCGCGGCGGCGCGCGCCCTCAAGTCCCGGTCCCCGGACGCACCGACACGCGCCGGAACATGCCGGCGTGCATGTGCATCATCATGTGGCAGTGGAAGGCCCAGTCCCCGGGCTCGTCCGCCGTAAGGTCGAAGGTGACCACCCCGCCGGGCAGGACATTCACCGTGTGCTTGCGCGGATGCCGCCCGGGCTGGCCCGTCACCACCTCGAAGAAGTGCCCGTGCAGGTGGATGGGGTGGGGCATCATGGTGTCGTTGATGAGCCGCACCCGGACGCGTTCGTCCTGCCGGAAGACCAGGGGCTCGGGTCGCTCGGACATCTTCACCCCGTCGAACGACCACATGTAGCGTTCCATGTTGCCCGTCAGGTGGATGTCGAGCCGCCGCTCGGGCTTGCGGGGGGCGGGGTCAACCGTGAGGGCCTTCAGCTGGCGGTAGGTCAGCACCCGATGCGGCGCATCCTCGAGGCCGGTGGGCCGGTCGCCTGTCCGGTCGGCCGCCGCGGGCGCCGCGCCCGTGGAACCCGGGTTGCGGGGCTCGCCGGGCTGAGGTCCGTGGGCGGAATGGTCCATGCCGCCGGGCCCGTGGTCGGGCATGCCCATGTCCCGCATGGTCAGGATCGGCCTCGGGCGGAGGGCCGGGACCGGCGCGGCGAGGCCGGGTCGCGGCGCGAGGGTGGCGCGGGCCAGGCCGGACCGGTCCAGGGCCTCGGCCACCAGGGCGTAGGCCCGGTCCTCCCCGGGCCGGACGATGACGTCGTAGGTCTCCGCGATGGCCACCTGGAACTCATCGGTCTCCACGGGCTCGACGTCCTGGCCGTCCGCCTGGACCACCGTCATGGGCAGGCCCGGGATCCGGAAATTGAAGTTGGTCATCGCCGAGGCGTTGATGATCCTCAGGCGGACCCGTTCGCCCGGGGTGAAGAGGCCGCTCCAGTTGGCGGCCGTGTCACAGCCATTCACCAGCTGGTGCCAGCCGGGCGCGGCCACGTCGGCGATGTCGGCCGGGTCCATCCGCATGGCTGACCACATCCGGCGGTCGCCCTGCGAGGGCGGCTTGCCGGCGAGGAGCCCGGACAGGGTCGGTCGGGCCGGGTTGTAGTAGTCGGGCCTCTGCTTGAGCCGGCGGAAGACCTCGTGGGGGTGGGTGAAGCTCCAGTCCGAGAGCATGAGGACATGCTCGCGGTCGAAGGGCGCCGGGTCCGTTCCGGCGGGATCGATCACCAGGGGCCCGAACAGGCCCATCGCCTCCTGCATGTTGGAGTGGCCATGGTACCAATAGGTCCCGGCCTGGCGCACCCGGAAGGCCGCCGTGAAGCTCTCGCCGGGGGGAACGCCGGGAAAGCTGATCCCCGGGACGCCGTCCATCGTCCAGGGCAACAGCAGGCCGTGCCAGTGGATGGAGGTGTCCTCGTCCAGGGTGTTGACGAGCCGCAGGCGCACGTCCTGGCCTTCCCGCAGGCGGATCAGGGGGGCGGGAAAGCGGCCGTTGACGGTGACGGCCCGGGTCCTGCGTCCCGCGACCACGATCTCTGTCCAGCCGATGACGAGGGTGATGTCCTCGCCGGAAAGGACATCCCGGCCGGGGCCGGCGGCGCCGGGGGAAGGGGTCCTCGCCCAGGCCGGGGAAACTACGGCCAGGCTGGCGGCGCCCGTCAGGAGCGCGCGCCTGTGCAGTTCAGCGGACATGCGACGGGGCCGCCTCCGACGCCTACTTCCCGCCCTTGCGCCCGCTGGACAGGGCGGCGACGGGGTCGGCGTCCGCCGGCAGGCCGGACTTCGACGCGGCCAGGACGAGGGCGCCCTTCTGCAGGCGGTAGGCGTCGGCGGAGAGGTAGCCGCCCGACCCCGCGGAGCGGACGACGACGATGATCTCGTTCTTCCCGTCGCGGTTGAGGTCGGCGAACTTCAGGGCCTCCAGGGCGCCGTCCCGGGCGCGCACGACGCCGGCGACGAAGGCGTCGAAGGGATAGGATGGGTCCCCGGACTTGTAGAGGCGAAGGGCGTAGCTGCCCGTGCTGCGGGGTTCGCCCTCGCCCTCGTCGGCCACGACGTTGACCGCCAGGCCCTCATCGGAGCCGTTCAGGACGATCCGGTTCACATCGGCGGCGAAGGCGGGGGTGGCTGTCGCGAGGAGGGCGGCGGCCAGGGTCACTCGGAACATCTGGGTATCCTTGCTTGAAGTCAGCCGGCGCGGTCTGCGGCGCCGTAGGTAAGGGCCACGAAGACATCCTCGAGGCTGGGGTCCTCGGTGGTCACGTCGCGGACGGACAGGCCGGCGGCGCGGACCGCGGCCAGGACCTGTTCGACGCTGGACTCGCCGGTCCGGTAGGTTACGGCGAAGGCGCCGCCCGGGCGCAGGCGCGTCTCGAAGCCGGCGAGGGACGGGGCGGCTTCCACCGGCGTCTCGGGGGTCACCACCACGGCGCGCGTGTCGATCCGGCCGAGCAGGTCGGCGGTCGCCTCGCAGGCCACCACCTCGCCCCGGTTGATGATGGCGATGCGGTCGCAGAGCTCCTGGGCCTCTTCCAGGTAGTGGGTGGTCAGGACGATGGTCACGCCCTTCTGGTTCAGCTCGACCACATAGCGCCAGAGCTGTCGGCGCAGCTCGACGTCGACCCCGGCGGTGGGCTCGTCCAGTATGAGGACCGGAGGGTTGTGGGTCATGGCCTTGGCCACCATCAGGCGCCGCTTCATGCCGCCGGAGAGCTGGCGCACATAGGCCTCGGCCTTGTCGGCCAGGCCGAGGGCGGTGAGCAGCTCCATGGAGCGTCGCTCCTTCGGGGGCACGCCGTACATGCCGGCCTGGACCTCCAGGGATTCCCTGGGCGTGAAGAAGGGGTCGGCGGCGATCTCCTGGGGCACAACGCCGATGGCGGCCCGGGCGTCGCGCGGGCGCTCGTCGATGTCCCGGCCCCAGATCTGGACCGATCCCGAGGTCTTGCGCACCAGGCCGGCCAGGATGTTGATGAAGGTCGACTTGCCCGCCCCGTTCGGACCCAGGAGGCCGAAGACCGAGCCGCGAGGGACCTGCAGGTCGATTCCCTTCAGGGCCTGCATCTGCGGCGTCGTCTTGGTCGCCGCATAGGTCTTGACCACATTCCGGGCCTCGATGGCGTAGTCGGGCAGGCTCATGGCGACCTCCGGGGCTCCGGCGCATTGACGACGAAAGGCGGGCTCGCATACCTAGAGCCTGCCCGGGCCGCCGCCAAGCGTTCCCGGCGAGGGAGAGCCCGTCCATGGCCCGCAAGTCCGACACCCCCGCCCCCGCCGCCCCGGGTCCCGAACCGGAGATCGTTCGGGTCCACGCCCACAGGGTGGCCTGTGACGGCGTCGGCGGCGCCCTGGGCCATCCGCGCGTCTACCTGGACCTCGGGGTCGACGGGACGGTGGACTGCCCCTATTGCGACCGGCGGTTCGTGCTCGACCAGGGCCATGGCGACGGCGCGCCCGGCGTCTACGAAGTCTCCGGCGGCCACTGAGGCCGGAACCAAGGATCGACCGCCCCCTCGCCGCCCTCTAGGATCGCGGCCATGAGCGACGCCCCTCTCCGCCTCTACCTCGTCGATGGCTCCGGATTCATCTTCCGGGCCTTCCACGCCCTGCCGCCCCTGACGCGCAAGTCCGACGGCCTGCCGATCGGTGCGGTCTCCGGCTTCTGCAACATGTTGTGGAAGCTGCTGGTGGACATGAAGGCCCAGCCGGACGCGCCGACCCACCTGGCGGTGGTCTTCGACCATTCCGAGAAGACCTTCCGCAACAAGATCTACCCCGAGTACAAGGCCCACCGCCCGCCGGCGCCGGAGGACCTGGTCCCCCAGTTCCCCCTGGTCCGCGAGGCGACACGGGCCTTTGGCGTCCACGCCCTGGAGCAGCCGGGCTTCGAGGCCGACGACCTGATCGCCGCCTATGCCCGCCAGGTCCGCGAGGCGGGTGGTCATGTGACCATCATCTCCTCCGACAAGGACCTGATGCAGCTGGTGGGCGAGCGGGTGACCATGCTCGACACCATGAAGAACGTCCGGATCGGCCCGGAGCAGGTGGTGGAGAAGTTCGGCGTCCTGCCGGACA
>CAIMLY010000119.1 GCA_903842425.1 uncultured Alphaproteobacteria bacterium
GGCTTCGCGGGCCAGGTCCTTGCGGATGTCGGGGTAATGCGCCTGGACGATCTGTTCCATCGTCTCGCGGTCGGGGAAGCGGATGTAGTGGAAGAAGCAGCGGCGCAGGAAGGCGTCCGGCAGTTCCTTCTCGTTGTTCGAGGTGATGATCACCACCGGCCGGATCTCGGCCCGGATCGTCTCGTTGGTCTCGTAGACGTAGAACTCCATCCGGTCGAGTTCCTGGAGGAGGTCGTTCGGGAACTCGATGTCCGCCTTGTCGATCTCGTCGATCAGCAGGACCGGACGCTTCGGGGCCGTGAAGGCCTCCCAGAGCTTGCCCTTCTTGATGTAGTTGCGGACGTCCTTGACCCGCTCGTCGCCCAGCTGGCTGTCACGCAGGCGGGTCACGGCGTCGTACTCGTAGAGGCCCTGGTGAGCCTTGGTCGTGGACTTGATGTGCCAGGTGATCAGTTCGGCATTCAGGGCCTTGGCGACCTCGTAGGCCAGCACGGTCTTGCCGGTGCCCGGCTCACCCTTGATCAGCAGGGGGCGCTCAAGGGCGATGGCGGCGTTGACGGCCACCTTGAGGTCATCCGTAGCGACGTAATTGTCGGTGCCTTCGAAACGCTGGCTCATCTGGGCTCCCCGGGAGCGCCGCCTTTCGGGGGCGCCCGAACAAATGTTTCAATCCTCAGGTCACACTAAAGGCTGGCCGGAGACATTCAAGCCGCTTCGTCCCCGTCGCCGGGGCGGGTCAGGCCGGGAAGCGGGCGTTGAGATCGGCGGCCATGGCCGCCAGCACCGGGCTCCAGTCCCCGAAGCGCCGGCAGGGGTAGAGCCGGACCTGCGGGTACCAGGGGTAATGGTCGCAGCCCAGGGTCGGCCAGGCGTCCGGCGCCGACACCAGCCACGCCGGCGCGCCGGCGGCGGCGGCGAGGTTGAAGGTGGCGTTTGACACCCCGACCACCAGGTCCAGGGCGCAGGCCAGGGCGGTGACGTCGTCCAGGTCCTGCTTCAGGTCGATGCCCGGCGGAGTCCAGATCCTGACGCCCAGGGCCTGGCTGGCCCAGGTGATCTCGGCGCTGCAGTCGCCGTACTGCAGGTTGACGAAGGTGACGCCCCGGGACGCGAGGATCGGGGCCCAGGCCTCGAAGGCCGCGAAAGCGTTGGCGCGGCTTCCCGAAAGGAGGCCGCTCTTCCAGAGAAGTCCCACCGTGGGGCCCGGGGCGACGGCTTCAAGAGCCGTCTTCCAGGCGTCCACCCGCAGGGGGTCCGCCCTGAGGTAACCTCCTGTATCCGGGAAGGCCTCCATCTCGGGCCGCATGACCGGGAGCAGGTCCGCCATGGGCGCCCAGGCGTCGAAGGCCGGCAGGGCGCCGGCCTCGGCGGACAGGCGTCTCACCCGCCGGCCGCCGGTCTCGATCGTGGCGTGCGGAAGGACTTCCACGCCGGGGAAGGAGCGCCGCAACAGCGGGACGAGGCGGGGCTCCACCGCCAGCGAGAGGGCGCCGCCGGGACCCAGCCGATCCCGCAGGTTCGGGACCAGGCTGGCGAACAGGACCTCGTCCCCCAGGCCCTGCTCACCCACCAGCAGGAGCTTCAGTCCGCCCAGCGGATCGTCCGCAGTCCAGCGATGTCCGGGCGCTTCAAAGTCCGCCGCCCCGGGAAAGGCGGGGTCATTCCGCGCGGCGTAGTCCTTCCATCCGCCCTTAAGGTCCCCGAGCAGGAGGCGGGCGCAGGCCCGGGTGAAGGCCAGCGTCGCCCGCTCCCTTGGGGTCAGCCGGGCATCCGGGATCGTCTCCAGGGCCTCCAGGGCTTCCCTTGCCTCTCCGCGGGTCACCAGCAGGTTCGCAGCGTTGAACCGGGCCTGGGGCAGGTCCGGATCCA
>CAIMLY010000120.1 GCA_903842425.1 uncultured Alphaproteobacteria bacterium
ATGGCGGTGTCCACCACCTTGTGCACCATGTTCGCCAGGAAGACCTTGGCGATGGAGTTCTCCTGCCGCAGGTCCATGCCCTTCTCGGCCTTGTAGGCGATGTGGAGCAGCATGAGGCGGGCCATGTAGAGCTCGCTGGCGCAGTCGGCCAGCATCCACTGGACACCCTGCCGCTTGGACAGCTTCTGGCCAAAGGTCTCGCGCGACGTCACGTGCTTGGCCGCCAGGTCCAGGGCCCGCTGGGCCAGGGCGACGTTATGCATGCCGTGCCGAAGGCGGCCGTAGGCCAGGCGGTGCTGGCCCATGTTGAAGCCATTGCCCTCGCCCCCCAGCAGGTTCTCAGCCGGGACCACCAGGTCCTTGATGTCGATCTCGGAGTGGCCGCCGCCCATGATGTGCGAAAGCGGGCCTTCCGCCGCCATGGTCGGGATGTCGCGCTTGATGATATAGCCGGGGTTCGGCAGTTCGACGATGAAGGTCGAATAGCGCTGGTGCCGGGGCGCATCCGGATCCGTCATGGCCATGACGAGGGCCAGGTCAGCGGCGCTGGCGGCCGACGAGAACCACTTCTCGCCGTTCAGGACGTAGTTGCCCTTGCCGTCCTTCACCGCCCGGGTCTGCATGCCCGTGGCGTCGGCGCCGGCGGCCTTCTCGGTCATGGAATAGCAGACGCGCTTCTCGCCGTTCAGCAGGGGCTTGAGATACTTTTCCTTCTGGAAGTCCGTGCCGTGCGCCAGCAGGGTCAGCATGGTGGCGTCGTCCGGTCCCTGGCTGTTCATGGACAGGGCGCCCAGGTGGCTCTCGCCCAGCTCCATCTGGACCAGGGCGTTGGCCAGCGGACCCAGGCCCATGCCGCCATGCTCCTTGGGGATGAAGGGGCTCCAGAGTCCCTGCGCGCGGGCCTTGGCGCGAAGCTCGGCCAGCACGACCTTGAAGGACTCGCGGTCCACCAGCCGCTTCTCGGCCGGAATGCATTCCTCGTGCACCCAGCGGCGGACGCGCTCGCGCATCGCCTTTGCGTCTTCCGGAATTTCGAAATCGATCGCCATGGTTTTCTCCCCTGTCTGTTGGAGTCAACTGTGAGGTCGGACGCGTCCGGGGGCAAGGCCCCGGCGACGCCTTAGCTCAGGTCGACCCGGTAGATCTGTTGGGCCGTCCCGGAGAACAGCGCGGTCTTCTCGGTCGCCGAGGCCCCCGCCGCCAGCCGCTTGAAGGCATTCCAGAGGGTCCGGTAGTCGCAGGACCCAAGGTCCACCGGGAAGTTGCTCTCGAACATGCACCGGTCGGCGCCGAAGGCCTCGATGCAGGTCTCCACATGGGGCCGCCATTCCCTTGCCAGCTGCTCTGACGAGGCCGGCGGGTCCGAAAGGAAGGACGGGAAGGCCGGGAAGGCCATGGCCAGGCCCCCGACCTTGCAGGCGACGTTGGGCAGGGCCGCAAGGGCCTGGATCTTCTCCCTCCAGGTCCCGAACCGCGCCTCGCGTTGTCCGGCGTAGACCCCGAGCCCCAGGGGCGTGCCGACGTGGTCGACGATGATCTGGGTGTCCGGGAAGGCCCGGGCGAGGTCGATGAGATCGTCCAGCTGGGGCTCCAGCAGCCAGGCGTCGAAGGACAGCCCCAGGGGCGCCAGCTGGGCGAAGCCCTCGCGGAAACGGGCGTCCCGGTACAGGCCGGGCGGGCGGCCCGCCAGGGGGCCCAGCACCGCCGGGTCAGCGTCCGACGAAGCGGCGTGGCGTATGCCCCGGAACCGGGGACTGGCCGCCTTGTGCGCCTCCAGCACCTCCCGGGCCGCGGCGCCGAGCGTCAGGTCGACGTGGCCGACGATCGCGGCGCAGGCTCTCAGGTCGCCATAGATCCCGCTCGCCGACATGGCCGCGACACCATTGACGAACTCGGTCTCTCCCACCGGGCGGAAGGCCGGCTCGGCGCCGCGCCGGTACATGGCGCCGCACTCCATGTAGACCGTCGCCACCACCTTGTGCCCGCTGGTCATGTCGGCCAGCAGTTCATCGAACAGGTAGCGCGGCGAGAGCCGGATCACCGCCTCGAAGGGGTGGGACGCCGGGGGAAGGTCGGCGCCCCGGGCGCCGGGCCGGTCCCAGAGATGATGATGCGGATCGATGATCGGCAGGTCGGGCTCGAGGATCGGCTCCGGAGGGGTCAGGGTCCGGGTCATGGTGGCGTCCTCCCTTGGATTTTCTCCACCTTGCCGCCAGCCCCCACCCGCCGCAAGCGCGGCGAGGTTGCCCACGGGCCCGCACCGCGCCAAAAGAGGGCATGCTGGACATCGCCCTTCCCTCCGCCGACGCCCTGATCGCCCTCGCGCAGGTCATCATGATCGACCTCGCCCTCGCCGGGGACAACGCCGTGGCCGTCGGCCTCGCCGCCGCCGGCCTGCCAGCCGAGCAGCGACGCAAGGCCATCCTCTACGGCCTGATCGCCGCCGTGGCCCTTCGCCTGGGCCTGGCCGTGGTGACCGTCCAGCTCCTCCAGCTGATCGGCCTCCTCCTCGCCGGCGGCATCCTGTTGCTCTGGGTGTGCTGGAAGATGTGGCGCGAGCTTCGCGAGGGGCATGAGGCCGAGGCCGCAGAGGCTGCAGAGGCCCTGGAGGAAGCGACGGGCGTCGAGTTCGAGGGCGAGCCCACCACGACCCCGCGCGCGAAGACCATGCGCCAGGCCATGACGCAGATCCTGCTGGCGGACGTCGCCATGTCGCTGGACAACGTCCTTGCGGTGGCCGGCGCGGCCCGCGAGCACGTCTGGGTCCTTGTGGTGGGCCTTGTCCTTTCCATCGCCCTGATGGGCGTCGCCGCCACCTGGATCGCCAGCCTTCTGCAGCGGCATCGGTGGCTGGGCTTTGCGGGCCTGGTCATCGTCCTCTACGTCGCCCTGCACATGATCTGGCAGGGTCACCGGAGCGTGGTGATCGACCTTGGGCACACCCCCGCCTACAACGCCGCGGCGCCGGACGTCGTCGATATCAGCCCCGAGGAAGAGGCAAGCCGGCAGGCCCTGACAGGGCGATAGCTCAGCAGGCCTCGGGTCCGCCGAACCGGGCGCGCCAGGCCTCGACCTGATCGCCCTCGATCTTCCGGAACAACACCTCGGGCGCCTTCACCGCCCGTCCGGCGGGCAGGAGGTCCAGGGCGTCGGCGGCGCCTGGCCAGGCGGCTTCGGGGCTCTCCCCCACCGCATTCGCCACGAGGTCACAGGTGAAGGGGATGAAGGGGCGGGAGACCCGGGAGAACAGGGCCACCAGGTTCAGGCCCATCCGCACGGACACCGCCGCGCGGTCCCGGTCGGTCTTGACCGCCGTCCAGGGGGCGGCCTCGGTCAGGTACTGGTTGCCCAGCACCCATAGCTGGCGGAGGGCCTGGGCGGACTTGCGCATCTCCAGGGCCTCCAGCTGGGCGGTCAGCTCCGCCAGCTTCTCGGCCACGTCGGTGCGAAGGCGGACCTCCAGCGGCCCCTCCTCCCCGCCCTCGGGAACCGTCCCCTCGAAGCGGCTCTCGGTGAAGCGCAGGATCCGGTTCACGAAATTGCCGAAGACGTCGGCGAGGTCGGCGTTCACCTGCGCCTGGAACTGTTCCCAGACAAAGCTCGCATCCGAGCCCTCGGGGGCGTTGGCGATGATCCACCACCGCCAGTAGTCCGGCGGCAGGAGCTCCAGGGCCTGGTCCATGAAGACCCCGCGCTGCTGCGAGGTCGAGAACCGGCCGCCGTAATAGTCCAGCCAGTTGAAGCCCTTGAGCCGGTCGACCAGCTTCCAGGGGACGTCTGACGCCGCGCTCCAGGCGCCATCGGCGCCCAGACGCTCATTCACCCCGATCAGGGTGCAGGGGAAGCCCACCGTGTGGAAGGGCACGTTGTCCTTGCCCATGAACTGGACGTAGGTCACGTCGGCGGCGGCCTCGCCGCGCCACCAGCGCTCCCAGTCCGCGCCGGTCGCCTCCGCCCACTCCCGGGTGGCGCCTATGTACTCGATGGGGGCGTCGAACCAGACGTAGAAGACCTTGCCCTTCAGCCCCTCGACGTCCGGGAGAAGACCCTCGGGGTTGGGACCCCAGTCGGCGGCGTTGACCGGCACGCCCCACTCCAGGTCGCGGGTGATCCCCCGGTCCTGCAGGCCTTCGTCCAGCCACTTCAGGGCGATG
Source organism: uncultured Alphaproteobacteria bacterium (assembly GCA_903842425.1). Taxonomy (GTDB): domain Bacteria; phylum Pseudomonadota; class Alphaproteobacteria; order Caulobacterales; family Caulobacteraceae; genus Phenylobacterium. The sequence goes on from CAIMLY010000120.1 coordinate 4,155, forward strand.
GAGGTGACCAGCAGGGGCCAGCTCGCCTTCTTGCCCTCGATCCAGGCGCGGAGCCGCTCGGCGAACAGGCTCTGCCTCAGGAAGAGATGCTTGGAGGGCCGGATCTCGATGTCCTCGGACCCGGAGACCGCAGAACGCGGCTGGATCAGGTCAGCCGGGTCCAGGACGCGGGTGCAGTTCTCGCACTGGTCGCCCCGGGCGGCGGCGTAGCCACAGTGCGGGCAGGTCCCGATGACATAGCGGTCCGGCAGGAAACGGCGGTCAGCGTTGGAATAGACCTGCTGGGTGACGCGCTCCTCGATGAAACCGTTCTCCCAGAGTTGGCGCGCCATGGCCTGGGTCATGTCCCGGTTCTGCGCCGAGGAGGATCGCCCGAAGTGGTCCCAGGACAGGCCGAAGCCTGCGGCCAGGTCCGCCTGCACCTCATGCTGCTGGCGGCAGAAGGCCGCGACGTCCACGCCCGCCTCTGCAGCCGCCAGTTCGGTAGGGGTGCCATGCTCGTCGGTGGCGCAGATGTAGAGGGTCTCCAGCCCCTGGGACCGCTTGAACCGGGCGAATACGTCCGCCGGCAACATGGATCCCGCAAGGGTCCCCAGGTGCTTGATCCCGTTGATGTAGGGCAAGGCCGAGGTGATGAGGATGCGGGTCATGGGGCTCTCGTAATGAGGAGACGCGAAGCGCGGGCTTATAGGGCGCCCTTGGGCGGGAACAAAGCGCGGCGCCGTTCTTCGGTTGTCGACGCGCCCGGGTTCTGGCATCGGAGCGCCCGGGCCGGCTTAGCTCAGCTGGTAGAGCAGCGGTTTTGTAAACCGAAGGTCACGGGTTCGAGTCCTGTAGCCGGCACCAAGGATTTTTCGCCCCTGGTCCAGGAAGGGCCAGCCTGTTCCGGAGTCGTCCATGCCCGCCATCCGCACCCTCTCCGCCCTGGCCGTCGTGGCTGGCCTGGCCCTCGCCGCCTGCAGTGCGCCGGCTGGCGGCGAGGACAACGGCAACGACGCGGCCCCTTTGGCGTCGCCCGCCGCCCTGACAGACGCCCAGAAGGCAGCCCTGCTCGCCGAGTTACCCGAGCCCTACCGCAGCGCCGACCTGGCCAAGGGCGAGGCCCTCTACGCCATGTGCCGGTCCTGTCACACCTATGTGCAGGGCGGGACCAACATGACGGGCCCCAACCTCTGGGGAACCTTCGGCGCCAAGGCCGGCCATATCGCCGGGTTCAACTATTCGGACGCCCTGAAGGCCTCCGGCCTGACCTGGGACGTCGCGACCATGGACAAGTGGATCGAGAATCCGCGCGGCCTCGTGGAGGGCACCAAGATGTCCTACGTGGGCATGAAGTCGCCTGAGGACCGGGCCGCCCTGATCGCCTTCCTGAAGGTCAACACCAGCCCCGCGAAATAGCTGGGGTCTACTTGGCCGGCTGGACCTGCTCTGCAGCCTCGTAGGCCTCGATCCGCCGGGCCCGGGTCTGCGGCGGCTGGGTGAAGCGGGCCAGCAGGTTGTAGAAGACCGGCACGAGGAAGACCGTCAGCAGGGTCGAGAAGATCGCCCCGAAGAAGATGACGACCCCGATGGTCCGCCGGGACTCCCCGCCTGCGCCTCCCCAGAGGATGAGGGGCACGGCGCCGGCCGCCGCCGCGATGGAGGTCATCACGATGGGGCGCAGGCGAACCACTGAGCTCTTGATCACCGCCTCGCGCACCGAAAGCCCCTCATCGCGCAACTGGTTGGCGAACTCGACGATGAGGATTCCATTCTTTGCAGCTATGCCGACCAGCATGATCAAGCCGATCTGGCTGTAGGTGTTGAGCGTCGAACCGCTGGCGAGCAGGCCGAACAGTCCCCCCAGGGCCGCCACCGGAACGGTCAGCATGATGACCAGGGGATGTATCCAGCTCTCGAACTGGGCCGCGAGCACCAGGAAGACGAGGACAAGGGCAAGGCCCAGGGCCCCGTACACCGCGGCGCCACCCTCCAGGTAGTCTCGCGCCAGGCCGCCCCACTTCACGGTCGTACCCGGTCGCTTGTCGATCTCGGCCTGGAAGAAATCCACCGCCTCGCCCACCGTGTAGCCGGGATTGAGCTGGACCGAGAGGGTGATGGCCCGCAGCCGGTCCACGCGGTCGCGGCTTGGCGTGTCGCCCCGGATCTCGGTGGTCACCACCGCCGAGAGCGGCACCGTGGCTCCGGAAGCCGCCCGGACATAGACGTTCCTGAGGTCGGCCTCGTTCATCCGCTGGGGGCGGTCAGCCTGGAGAATGACATCGTATTCCTGGCCACCCTTGACGTAGGTCGTCGCCTTGCGCGACCCGAACAGGGTCTCCAGGGCCCGGCCGACCGCCTGGGCCGAAACCCCCAGCTGCGCGGCCTTGTCCCGGTCAAGCTCGACCAGAAGCCGGGGCGAGGTCGGCTCGTAGTCCAGCCGGGGGCGGGCAAGTCCGGGATTGGTGCGCGCGGCGGCCATCAGGGGCTGGATGGCCCGTTCGATCTGCGGATATTCGTCGCCCAGCACGATGACGTTGACGCTTGAGCCGCCGCCCCCGCCGCCGCCCCGCTGGATCGAGGGGCGAACCGAGGCGATGACCCGGGCCGAGGTGATGGCCGAATACTCGCGATTGAGTTGGGCGGCGAGGTCCTGGGACGAAACCTTGTGCTCACGGGTGTCCGGAAGCCCGGCGTTGCCGCCGCCCGAGCTGAACTGACTGCGCCCAAAGCTCGGAACGCTCAGGGTGTAGCGCTCGATGACCCCCTCATTGAGAAGGCCGAGCAGCCGCTTCTCCACGGCCTGCGAAGCCGGGAGGATGTAGTCGAAGCCCGCGCCCTCAGGCCCCTGGATGGAGATGTCCACCCGGCCACGGTCCTCGGTCGGGACGAGTTCCTTGGGAATGATCAGGGCGAGGCCGCCGGCGATCAGGCCGAAGACGACAATCACCACGCCGGCCATGAGCGAGGAGGCGAACATCCGCCGGGGCGCCAGCAGGGCCTCCAGCGAAGCCTCGTAGGAGGCCTTGAGGGCATCCATGGTTGCATTGACCGCCCGGGTCAGGGGGCCGCCTGCGCGCGCAGGCCGCAACAGCAGCGACCCGAGCATGGGGGACAGGCTCAGTGCGAGGATCGCCGAGAAGACCACAGCTGCGGCCACGGACACCGCAAGCTCGACGAAGAGGCGGCCGGTAAAGCCGGGCATGAACATGAGGGGCGCGAAGACCGAGACCAGGACCACGGTGGTCGCCACCACGGCGAAGAACACCTGTCCCGCGCCTCTCTGGGCCGCGACCAGCGGAGGCTCGCCCTCGTCGATCCGCCGCTGGATGTTCTCGACCACCACGATGGCGTCGTCGACGACAAGACCGATGGCCAGCACCAGGGCGAGCAGGGTCAGCAGGTTCACCGAGAAGCCGAGGGCCGCCAGGACAATGAAGGTGGCCAGGATGCAGATGGGGGCCACCACGGAAGGCACGAGGGCCGCCCGCCAGGAGCCGAGGAAGAGCAGGTTCACCAGGGCCACGAGGGCCAGGGCGATGCCCATGGTGATCCAGACCTCCTGGAGGGCATGGCGGGTGAAGGTGGTGAAATCGACGGCCACCTCCATCTTCGTCCCGGGCGGAAGACTGCCGTTGATCTCCTGGATCTGCTCGCGGATGCCGTCGGAGATCTCGAGGTCGTTGGCCTGGGACTGGCGGGTAATGGCCATGCCCACCTGGTCATTGCCGTTCGACCTGAAAAGCCGCCGTCGTTCGTCAGGGCCTTCCTCGATGCGGGCGATGTCGCCCAGCCGGAGGACATAGGCGTTGGGGTTGGCGGCGCTGGCCACTGCGGACAGCGGTGAGGCCGCCGCCCCGGCGGCGGCGGCGGAAGACCCGAGGGCGCCCTGCTGGCCGGCGGCGGAAGACGCCGGGCGGTTCGCGCCCGAAGCGGTCACGGGTAACCCGGCGAAGTCGGCTGGGGACGTGTAGCCGCGGGCCACGCGGATGGTGAAGTCCTTGGTAGGCGCCTCGAGGGAACCGGCAGGGAGCTCAAGGTTCTGGGCCCGGAGCGCGCTCTCCACGTCGTCGACAGTCACCCCGCGGGCCGCCATGGCCATGGGATCCAGCCAGATGCGCATGGCGTAGACCTGTGCGCCGCCAACGCCCACCTGCGCCACGCCCGGCACGGTGGACAGACGCTCGACCAGATAGCGGTTGGCGTAGTCCGTCAGTTGCAGCCGGTTCAGCGTCGTCGACGTGAGACTGATGAACATGATCGGCGAGTCGTCCGCGTTCGCCTTGGCGATCTGGGGCGGGTCAGCCTGGTCCGGCAGAAGGGGCGTCACCCGGCTGACGGCGTCCCGGACGTCGTTGGCCGCGTCGTCGAGGTCGCGGTCGAGGGTGAAGGAGATGGAGATCCGGCTGCCCCCGTCCCGGGAGGACGAGTTCACCCGATCGATGCCCTGGATGCCTGACACCTGGCGCTCGATCACCTGGGTGATGCGCTCCTCCACGACCTCCGCCGAGGCGCCGCGGTAGGAGGTCGAGACGCTGACCGTCGGCGGGTCGACGCTGGGAAGTTCCCGGACGGCGAGGGAAAGGTAGCTGGCCAGGCCGATGACGCAGAGCAGGATGGCCCCGACCGCCGCGAAGACCGGACGGCGGACCGAGAGGTCGGAAAGCGTCATCCGGCCCTGCGCGGGGCGGCGCCTCCCGGAGGCGGCGAACCGGCGGGCCGGACCGGCTGGCCCGACTGGATGCGGTTCAGGCCGTCCGCCACCACACGGTCCGCTGTCGTCACGCCCTCAAGGACTTCGACCCAGCCATCCTGCCGCAGGCCGGCGACCACAGGCCTCTGCTGCACCGTCATGCGCCCGTCCTCCTGGACGGCGACAAAGACCGACGCCCCCTCTCCCTGGACGGCCACGGCGGACTCCGGCAGGGCCAGGGCCGTGCGGACGCCCTGGCTCACGCCCACCCGGAGCATCATGCCGGGCTTGAGCTTGCCGTCCGGGCTCGAGAACTCGGACCGGGCGGTGAGCGCCCGGGTCCGCTCGTCGATGCGGGTGTCGAGGCGCAGGATGCGACCATTGAAGCGGGCGCCCGGCCAGGCGTCCACCGTGGCGGTCAGGGCCTGCCCTTCCCGCACGGCGGACAGGAACCGATCGGGCACCTGGAAGTCCACCCGGACGGCCGACAGGTCATCCAGGGTCACGATGGCGGCGCCAGGATTGATCACGGCGCCTGGCGCGATGTCCGACAGGCCGACCACGCCGGAGAAGGGCGCGCGGATGACCCGGTCGCCGAGCCGGGCCTCGGCGGCGCCGACGTCTGCGCGGGCGCTCTTCCAGGCCGCCTCGTACTGGTCCACGGCGGCGACGGACGCATAGCCCTGCTCGCCGAGGGCCCGCCAGCGTTCGTAGGACCTGCGGGCCTGGACCTCGCGGGCCCGGGCCTGGGCAAGGGCGGCGTCCTGCTCGGTGGTCTTGAGCTCCACCAGGACCTGGCCCTGCGTCACCTTCTGGCCGGGCGTGAAGAGAACCCGGCTGACCAGCTGGGTGGTGGCTGCCGAGAGGGTCACAGACTGGCGGCCCTTGGCGACGCCAAGCAACTCGAGCCGCTCGGTGAAGCTGCGACTGACCGGACTGACCAGTGAGACCTGAGGAACTTCGCCGCGCGAGCGTCCAGGGCCTCCGGGGCCCCCGCCCTGGGCCGTCTTGCCCGGCGACAGCAGCTTCAGCCCGCCGACCAGGAGCATGAGCAGCACAACGCCGACCGCAAGGGCGAGAAAGAAGTGCCGCCTGAGCAAGAACCAAGGTCTCCCGCGCCCCGACGAATCCTGAGGCGTCAGACATGAATGAGCCCGTTACCTAGGCGGGCGCTTACCCAACGTCCACCCCCGGACAGCCCAAGGCGCCGGGAATCCGCCGGGCCCCGGGCCCTGCGGCTCCGGGCGCCCGTCCGTCAGGCGTCGTAGCCCGGCATCTCGCGATCCAGCTTCCGCAGGCATCCGGGCCAGCCCAGCTTGCCGCCGATCCCGCGTCCCACCTGCCGGCGGACTTCCTCCTGCGCCGCCTCCGGGGCGATCAGGACATTCTCGCGGCCGCAGGACAGGGCCATGACCTGCTGCTTGCAGGCGCGCTCGAGGAAGAACATGCCGTTCCAGCACTCTGCGGCGCTCTCGCCCAGGGCCAGGGTGCCATGGTTGCGCAGCAGCATCAGGCTCTTGTCGCCAAGGTCCGCCACCAGCCGCTCGCGTTCGTCCAGGTTCAGGGCGATGCCCTCGTAGTCGTGGTAGGCCAGGTGCGGCAGGCAGATCAGCGAGTGCTGGGAGAGGGGCAGCAGCCCCTCCTTCTGCGACGACACCGCCGCACCCTGGTCCGAGTGCAGGTGCATCACGAAGTGGGCGTCCTCGCGGTTCATGTGCACCGCCGAGTGGATGGTGAAGCCCGCTGGATTGATGAAGTAGGGCGTCTCCTGGAGGATGTTTCCCTCCACGTCGATGCGCACCAGGGACGAGGCCGTGATCTCGTCGAACAGCATGCCGTAGGGATTGATCAGGAAGTGATGCTCGGGCCCGGGGATCCGGGCCGAGATGTGGGTGTAGATCATGTCGTCCCACCCATGCAGCGCCGCCAGGCGATAGAGCGCCGCAAGATCCACGCGGGCCTGCCACTCCTCGTCGCTCACCTTGCCCTTGAGCGAGACAATGCCCGCAAGCGAACCGTCAGCCATGGCGGCCTCCCCTGACCTATTCCTTCGCCGAGCGTCGCCCCGGCGCGGGGAAAGGTCAAGGCCGCGGCGACGTCAGGCCCCGGCTCCATGGCCGGACCGGATGCGAGCTATGGCCCCCAGCCAGTCCCGGTAGGCGGCGTCAGCTTCCGGCGCGCTGAGCGCAGGGGTCAGCCGCGTGGTCCGCGGCCGCGCCGCCGCCGCCGTCTCGACGTCCGGATAGAGCCCGCATCCCAGCCCGGCGAACAGGGCTGCGCCCAGTGCGGTGGTTTCCTCGTAGGCCGCACGGCCCACCGGCGCGCCGGTGAGGTCCGAGAGCCTCTGGCAGAACCAGGCCGAGCGGGACATGCCGCCATCCACCCGCAGCTCGGAGTCCGGACCGAAGGCGCCCGGGGCGTCCTGGCGCATGGCCTCGATGAGGTCCCGGGTCTGGAAGGCGGCGGCGTCAAAGGCGGCCGCCGCGATCTCGGCCAGGCCGGTGTCCCGGGTCATCCCCAGCAGGGCGCCGCGGGCGTCCGGGTCCCACCATGGCGCGCCAAGTCCCGTGAAGGCGGGCGCGAGGATCACCCCGTGCCCGGGCCGGGCCGTCCGGGCGAGCGCCTCGACGCCCGCCCCGCCGCCAGGGACTCCCAGACCCTCGTTGACCCACTGCAGGGCGGCGCCGGCGACGAAGATCGACCCCTCGAGGGCGTAGGTCGGCGCGCCAGCGAGGCGGGCCGCCACCGTCGTCAGCAGGCGGGCCCGCGACAGGGGGGCCTCCCGGCCCGTGTTCAGGAGCATGAAGCACCCCGTGCCGTAGGTGGCCTTCATCTCGCCGGGGCGGATGCACCCCTGCCCCATCAGCGCGGCCTGCTGGTCCCCGGCGACGCCGCGGATCGCGATCGTCCCGCCAAGAATCTCCGGCAGGGTCGCACCGAAGTCGCCGGCGCAGTCCAGCACCCGCGGCAGTATCGCCCGTGGCACCCGGAAGAGGTCCAGGAGCTCGTCCGACCAGTCCTGGGCGTGGATGTCGAAGAGCAGGGTGCGAGAGGCGTTGGTGGCGTCGGTGGCGTGCACCGCTCCGCCCGTCAACTTCCAGATCACCCAGGTGTCCATGGTTCCGGCCAGGAGCTCGCCGGCGTCCGCCCGGGCCCTCAGCCCGGGCTGGCTGTCCAGGATCCAGGCCAGCTTGGTCGCCGAGAAGTAGGGGTCCAGGAGCAGGCCTGTCAGGGCCGTCACCCGGGGTTCGGCGCCCCTCTCCCGGAGGGCCTCGCAGACCGGGGCGGTCCGGCGGTCCTGCCAGACCAGGGCCCGTCCCACCGGCTCGCCCGTGCGCCGGTCCCAGACCACAACGGTCTCGCGCTGGTTGGTGATGCCGATCGCCGCCACGTCCGCGGCGGTCCGGCCGGCCCGCTCGAGGGCGCCGCGCAGCACCTTCACGGATGCGTCGAAGATCTCCGAGGCGTCATGCTCGACCTCCCCGTCGCCGGGATAGTGCTGGGCCAGCGGCTCGCCGAAGCTGGCGACCTCGACACCGGCCGCATCGAAGAGGATCGCCCGGGTGGAGGTGGTGCCCTGGTCCAGGCTCAGGATGAAGGGTGCTGTCATGACATGCCTCAACATTCGCTTCGGCTTACTGTATAAGTGGAAAGTCCGGCGTTTGCGCTGGCGGAGGGGTCCGGGCGAAATGCTGGCGTCTCCTGAGGAACAGGGCACCTGCGGAGAAGTCTCATTGGGCGACAGGGTGGACGAGATCATGTCCCTCGCCAAGAGCCGCGAGGTCGCGGATCGCGAACGGCTGCTGATCCGCCTGGTCGACCTCTGTGACGGGAATTCCCAGGAACTGCACGCCCCCCGCGTCCAGACGCTTCTCTCCCAGGTCTTCTTCGACCTGGTGTTCCAGGCCGAGTACGACATCCGTCTGCGCCTGGCCGACAAGATCGCCACGGCCGACTGGGCGCCCTCCGCCCTGATCAACATCCTGTCCTTTGACGACATCGAGATCGCCAGGCCCATCATTGCACGCAGCCCGATCCTCAAGGACCCGGACCTCGTCCGGATCCTGGTGGAGGCGACCCTCGAGCACCAGATCGAGGTCGCCCGGCGGCCCGACATCAGCCCCACGGTCGTCGAGGCCATTCTCAAGGCGGCGGCCCCGGAAGTGATGACCGCCCTGGTCGAGAACGAAAGCGCACAGGTCTCGCAGGACCACCTCTACGAACTCGTCCAGAAGGCCGAGCAGGTCGCTGCCCTCCATTCGCCCCTCACCCTTCATCCCGGGCTGAACGATGAACTGGCCGGCTACCTCTACGCCTGGGTGGGCGAGACCCTGCGAAAGTCCCTGGCGACGAGGTTCGACCTCGACACCCGGGCCCTCGACCGGGCGCTCAACCAGTCTGTCCGCGAGGCGAAGGCCGGCGCCCAGACCGGCGCCCGGATGCAGTCCATGGGCCCCACGGAGACGGATGAGGAACGGGCGGACCGCCAGCTCGTGTCCAAGCTGGACATGTCCGGCCAACTCCGGCCGGGGATCCTGCTGAAGGCCCTGAAGGAGCGCAGGCTCTCCCTGTTCGTCGCGGCCCTGGCGGCCCTCGGCCGGTTCGAGATCCACGACATCCGCAAGTCCATCGACGCCCGCAGGCCGGAACTGCTGGCGCTGGCCTGCGCCGCCGTCGGCGTGGACCGGACGGTCTTTCCCACCCTCCTGTCGCAGGTTCGCAACCTCAACCGGGGACTTCCCGAGGGCGGTGGGGAGGAAGACCGGCGGGCTCTCAAGGCCTTCAGCCAGCTCAGCGCCAGCGCCGCGGCGACCTCGTTCCGCAAGTCGATCACCGCGTTCTGAGGGACCGCCCCTTGACCCCTCCCTCTCCGCCTGGACCGCCCAGGCTGGCCTTTCTGAGCAGTGACCGGCCCGAGGCCACGGAAGCCCGCCGCAGGCTCTCGGAGCGTTACGGGGAAGTCGCACCCGAGGCGGCGGACGTCATCGTGGCGCTGGGGGGCGATGGCTTCATGCTGGAGGTCCTTCACCTCCCGCTGGCCCGTCGGGTTCCGATCTACGGCATGAACCGGGGGTCGGTAGGCTTCCTGATGAACGACTTCGATGAAGAGGACCTCCTGCCCCGGATCGCGGCGGCGGAGCGTGCCGAGATCCATCCCCTGGTCATGACGGCGACGGACTCGGCGGGACAGCACTTCACGGCGATGGCGGTGAACGAGGTGTCCATGCTGCGGCAGACCCGCCAGACCGCCAAGCTCCGGATTCTCATCGACGGCACCGAGCGGCTGGCGGAACTCTCGTGTGACGGAGCCCTGGTGGCGACCCCCGCCGGCTCCACCGCCTACAACCTTTCCGCGCACGGCCCGATCATTCCCCTTGAGGCGCGGGTCCTGGCCCTGACGCCGATCAGCGCCTTCCGGCCGCGCCGTTGGCGCGGGGCCCTCCTCCCGCACACCGCCCAGGTCTGCTTCGAAGTCCTGGAACCGGACAAGAGGCCTGTCAGTGCGGTGGCCGATAACTTCGAGGTCCGGGACGTGGCCGTGGTGCAGGTGGCCGAGGACCGCGAGACCTCCATGACCATGCTCTTCGATGCCGGGCGGAGCCTGCAGGAACGCGTGCTTGCGGAACAGTTTTCCGTCTGATGGGCTGCACGGGTCGTTAACCGCCCTGCATTAGTGTTGGTGTTGCTCTTCATCCCCGGCAACAGGACTGCCCATGTCGTCCGCCAGCAACAGACGCATCCGGATCGATCCAGACGCCGTGGCCCGCGCTGAGGCGGCCCTGGCCGCCATGTCGGTCAACTTCGAGGACTGGCTCAAGGCCGAGATCACGCGGCTCGAGAGCGCCATGGCCCTCGTAAAGTCAGACAGCCGGTCCGACACCAGCATGGAGGCCCTCTACCACCGGGCCCATGACCTGAAGGGCCTGGGCTCCACCTACGGGTACCCGATCATCACCCGGATCGCGGGAACCCTGTGTCGCCTGATTGACACCAACGACAAGCGACGCCTGTCCCCCCTTCCCCTGGTCGAGGTTCATGTCGAGGCCATCAAGGCCGCATCCCGGAACCAGATCCGGACCGACGAGGATCCGGTCGGCCGGGCCCTCGTCGATGAGCTTGAGGCCAAGGTCGAGGCCTTCGATCCCGAGGGCTGAGGCCGCCCCTACATGACCCGGTCGAGGGGCTCGGCGACATCGCCGTAGCCGGCCTCCACGGGCAGGGTCAGGACCTTTCCGCCAGGTCGCTCCTCGATCCTGGGCTGGACCGTCACCAGGGTGCGCCCCCTCGCCCGGGCCAGGCAGTCCTCGGCGCTGCTCGCCTCGGCCAGCAACTGGACATTCATGCGCGTCGGGAAGATCACCTTGCGGGCGCCGCTGTCCGCCAGGCTGAGCACCTCGCGCGGGGCGATCCACTCGGCGTCGACGGTCTCGCGACCATCGCAGGCGGCGAGCTGGTCCCCGGGCGCCTTGACCGCGTAGAACCAGGTGTCGAAGCGCTTTGGCGTCAGGGGCGGCGTGATCCAGCGGGCGAAGACCGTCAGTGAGGTCAGGTCCAGCCGGACCCCGAGGTCCCGGACCACGTCCAGGAAGGCGAGGTCGCCGGAGTCCACCGCCTTGCGGATGTCCATGGGCGCGGCCTCGCCTCGGAACATCTCCCCGTCCGGGGTCCGGGCCAGGAGGATTCCCGCCTCCTCGAACACCTCCCGGATGGCGGCGATGCGAAGGGGTCTCTGGACCTCGTCAAAGTCCGAGAAGCCCAGGGCGTACTGTGACCAGGCCTCGGCGTGGTCCCGCTCGTGGCTCTTGCCGCCGGGAAAGACCAGGGCGCCGGAGGCAAAGTCGATCTGATGGTGCCGCTTGACCATCAGGACTTCGAAGCCGGGATCATCCCTCAGGAGCAGGATGGTCGCCGCGGGCTTGATGGCGCTGTCGGGGGCGATGTCTGTCATGTCGTCATGATGGGACGACCGACCGCTGGCTGGCAAGTCCGCCGCGGCGGCTCAGGCGGAACGCGCCAGGGGCGCCTCGCCCGAGCCCCGCTGTTGGTCAACCCGCTCCAGGAGGTAGACGAGGTCTTCCTGCAACACGTTGAACTCGACCGCGTCGCTGCTCAGGAAGCGCTCAAGCATGAGGGTCTGGAGACGGACCCGGTCGAGCGCCCCGCCTTCGTTCTCCAGCGCCCGCCAGGCGTCCACGCCGGCCCTGAAGGCGGGATAGAGTCGCATGGGCAGGTCCGCCTTCTCATAGACGGCCCGCAGCCCGAGGGGCCCCGCATCGTGGATCATGAGCCGGGCCCGCCGGTGCGGAACCCGGGCCAGCTCGGCGAGGCCATGCTCGAGAAAGGCCATGTGGCCGTTGGCCAGGGCGCGCAGCAGCAGGGAAGGCGTCAGGCGATCGTTCTGCTTCAGGTGCGAGGTGAACCGGGCGGGGTCGCCGCTGAGGCCGGCCTGGTCCACCAGGTCGATCGTCGCCCTCTCGTAGGCGCCAAGGGCAATGGCGACGGCGATATCCGGGGGGATCTCGTGATGGCTGACCAGGTGGTCGAGGACCGTATCGCTGACCAGCTTGACCAGTTTCTCCGTCACGGAGAGCGGCAGGGTCCTGCGGTAGGCCACCGCGCTGAGTAAGGCGTCGACGCGCGGGAAGCGCTCGATCACGCGCTGCAGGCAGTGTTCGGGGATCTCGGCGTTGTCGTTGGCGCAAACCGCCTCGATGGCCCGGCGGACGCCGTGGTCGATGATGGACTCCGCCACGCTGTTTGAGACGAAGGAACGCTTTGCGATCACCACCTGACGGGCCGGCCCACCCACCCGGACGATCTCAGCCAGGTCCGCGTCGGTGAAGGCTGGCGAAGCCGAGAGGATCGGGAGGGAGACGCTGTCGACATCCCTGGCCAGCTTCAGGGCGATGTGGCGGGGCACCGCAGGCGAGGCCTTCAGGGTCACGGCCAGGGCGCGGCGCACCATTTCGCAGGCGTCGTCGGCGAGGATCGGCAGGATCTCCTCGGCCAACATCCGCCCCTCTTCGGTCAGGCGCGAACGATCAATGGTCCGGCAGACCTGCTCGGCGGCCCGGGCGCGCTCTTCCGGCGTGGCCCCTCTCAGAATGGTGCGGATGACCGCCTCCCAAAATCACTCGGGCGGTCCACATTCGATGGACCGCAGGAACTTTCCAGCGCCATCATTAATGTCGCATCAGGTTTAACGAAATTTTACCGCGGACCGATGGGCGATTCGTGGGAGAAAACGCCGCAACAGGCCGCCAGGAGAGAACGAAGATATGCTTCTTAAGGGTTTGAAAGTCATAGAATTCGCCTCCTATATCGCAGCTCCCGGCGCCGCCGGAATCCTTGGGGACTGGGGGGCCGACGTGATCAAGGTGGAGCGCCCTGAAGGCGATCCCATGCGTCACGTCTTCGCCGACACCAAGAATGCCGTGGCCGGGAACCCGACCTTCGCGGTGGACAACCGGGGCAAGCGCGCCGTGGTCCTGGACATCTCCAAGAGCGAGGGGCGGGACGCCCTGGCGCGGCTGGCCGCCACGGCGGACGTCTTCCTGACGAACGTCCGCCCCGCCGCGCTGAAGCGGGCGGGCCTCGACGAGGCTTCCCTGCGCCGGGAAAATCCTCGCCTGGTCTACGCCATGGTGACCGGCTACGGCCTCGAGGGGCCGGACGCCCACCTGCCGGGCTTCGACGTCACCGCCTTCTGGGCCCGCTCCGGGGTCGCCCGGATGCACGCGCCGAAGGGGACGGATCCCTTCATCCTGCGCACCGGGGTCGGGGACCACACCACCTCCATGGCCACGGTCTCTGCCATTCTCGCCGCCCTCTATGAGCGTGAGCAGACCGGAAAGGGACGGCTGGTCCAGACCTCCCTCCTCGCCACGGGCGTCTACACCGTCTCTTCGGACATGGCTGTCCAGCTCGCCTTCGGCCGCCTCGCCTCCAATCGCCCCCGGACGGACCCCTTCGACCCCCTGGCCAACTTCTACCGCAGCTCGGACGACCACTGGTTCGTCCTCAACCCCCGTGGCGGGGGCGCCGACTGGAAGGCCCTGACCCGGGCCTGCGGCCGCCCCGACCTGGCGGAGGACGAGCGGTTCGCCAGCGGCCGGTCTCGCCGGATCCACAGCGCCGCCCTGGTGCAGGAGCTCGAGACCGCCTTCGCCGCCTTCACCTTCGACGAGGTGCGGGCGCGTCTGGACGGCGAGGACCTCGTCTGGGCGCCCGTCCAGACCCCGGCGGAGGTCGTCGCCGACCCCCAGGTCGCGGCGGCTGGCGGCTGGGTCGATGTCGAGGATGGCCAGGGCGGGAGTTTCCGGTCTCCCGCTGCACCCGCCCGCTTTCCGGGCGCCGACCAGCCGGTCCGCCCCGCCCCTCCGGCGCTGGGCGAGCACACCCGCCAGGTCCTTGCCGAGCTGGGCTATCCTGAAAGTGAAATCGAGGCCCTCTTCGCGAGCGGCGCCGCCGCCTAGGGGCCATCTCGGGGCGCTTCACCGCTTCCGGGACCTGGAGGCGCAGCCTGCCGATGGGCCTAGCCCAGGGTCGGCGTGTCTTCCGGCTTGCGGGAGGACCCATCCGTCGCCGACGTGGCGTTCGCAAGGACCCGCAGCATTTCCGTCGAGAAGAGGGAGCCGCCCAGGCGGCCGCCCAGGCTTCCCCCGCCGCCGGATCCGCCGAGACCGAAGTCGTCGTCCCGGCCGCCGAGGATCATGGCCATGAGGGCCTGCTGCTCGCGGCGGATCTCATCCCTGCGGCTGTCGGCGGACTGGATGTACTCGGCCTGCTGGGTCTGGACCGGCATGACGGTCACGCCGCCAGTCCGCACGAGGTCGGCATAGACCTCCTTCACGGTGGCCGGACGGCCGCCCTTGTAGAAGATCGTCGGATTGGCCTTCGCGGCGTCCGGGAAATAGGCCGCGGCGGGCGCCATGGGCTGGGTCTCGAGCGCCTCGATCAGCCGCGCCGACCCGGCGGGGCCCAGGAAGTGGGCGGCGTAAAGCTCCCCGGCGTTGGGGTCGCGTCCGATCCGGCCCTTCAGGTAGGCGGCGTTCTGCGAGGTCAGTTCCCCCGCCATGACGGACGCGGCGTTGGCGTCCAGCCGAAGATCCATGACCGCCTGGCGGGAGCCGCCCGCGACCGTATAGCGGCCGTCCTGCCCCTGCCGGATCTGGTTGGCGTAGGCGCCATAGCCGTGCCGGTCGCCATAGGCCTTCACCGTCGCCAGCCAGGTCTGCTCGGTGAACTGGAACAGGCCGGCGGCGGAGGAGGTCGAGGCCCGGGCGGCGGGATTGAAGCTGCTTTCCCGCTGGGCCGTCTTCATCAGGTAGCCGGAATCCACCCCCGTCGCAGCGCTCGCGCGCTGGATGATGGTCTGGACGGCGGACCTGATTCCACTGATCGACATGTCCCGAGGGTGTCCCGGTATGGTAAACGGCAGATTAACTGTGTTCGTTTACCGTAGTTAACAGTCTATTAATATCAGTAGCTCTTGGGCAGGTCCAGCACCTGTTCTGCGATGAAGTTGCAGATCATTTCACGGCTCACAGGGGCGATCCGGGCGATCATCGCCTCCCGGAAGTACCGCTCGACATGGTACTCCCTGGCGTAGCCCATGCCCCCGTGGGTCAGGACCGCCGCCTCGCAGGCGGCGAAGCCCGCCTCCCCGCCGAGGTACTTGGCCGCGTTGGCCTCTGCGCCGCAGGGCTTGCCCGCGTCGAACAGGGCCGCCGCCTTGAAGGCCATCAGGCTCGCCGCCTCCAGCCCCATCCAGGCCCGCGCCAGGGGATGGGCGATCCCCTGGTTCTGGCCGATGGGCCGGCCGAAGACCCGCCGCTCCCGGGCGTAGTCCGCCGCCCGCTTCAGGGCGGCGCGGCCCAGGCCCACGGCCTCGGCCCCGATCAGCACCCGCTCGGGATTGAGGCCCGAGAGCAGGTAGGCGAACCCCTTGCCCTCCTCTCCAACAAGGTCCTCCGCCGGGACCTCGAGGTTGTCGATGAAGACGCTGTTCGATTCGATGGCCTTCCGGCCCATCTTCGGGATCACCGTGGCCGTGATCCGGCTGCGGTCGAAGTCCGTGTAGAACAGGCTGAGCCCCTCGGTCGGTCGCCTGGCCTCCTCCCGCGGGGTCGTCCGGGCGATGATCAGGATCTTGTTCGCCCTCTGCGCCATGGTCGTCCAGACCTTGCGCCCGTTGATCACCCAGCCGTTCCCCCGCCGTTCGGCCCGGGTCGTCAGGCTGGCGGTGTCGAGGCCCGAGTCCGGCTCTGTGACCGCAAAGCACATCCGGTCGCGGCCATCGATCAGCCTCGGGATCGCGCTGGCCTTCTGGACCTCCGAACCGAACTTCACGATGGGCATGGGCCCGAAGATGTTCAGGTGCACCGCGCTGGCGCCGGAAAAGCCCGCCCCGCACTCCGCCACGGTCTGCATGACCAGGGCCGCCTCGGTCAGGCCCAGGCCGGCGCCCCCCAGGGCCTCCGGCATGGCCGCGCCCAGCCAGCCCCCCGCCGCCATGGCCGAGACGAAGGCCTCCGGGAAGTCACCGGTTTCGTCGACCTGGCGCCAGTAGTCGGCGTCGAAGCCGCTGCACAGCCGCCGCACGCCCTCGCGCAGCTCCAGCTGGGCCTCTGTGAAGTCGAACCCGCTCACGTCACCTCCCACCGTTTCCATCCCGCACAAACCGCAGGGGATCGAGTCGCGCCGCCCAACGGCCGGCATCCTCGCCGGTGATGGCCGAGGTGACAATCTTCGCCACCAGGGGCGCCAGCAGCCAGCCGTTTCGCCGGGCGCCGACGGCCAGGAAAAGGCCAGGGCGCGAGGCGGCGCCGGCCAGCGGCAGCCCGTCCGGGCTCGCCGCCCGCACGCCGACCCGCGTCACCCAACCCTCCGTCGCCAGAGTGGGAAAGGCATCCGCCAGCGCCCTGCGCAGTTCCACCTGGGCCTCCGGGTCCGCCGCCAGGTCAGATCGCCCCGCCTCCATGGTCGCTCCAGCCAGCAGCCCGCCGCCCGACCCCAGGAGGTAGGCGCCCGGCGAACGGATCACGCCGACGGCCGGCGAGAAGTCGGGACGCCAGAGAATCTGGCCCTTGATCGGCGACAGGCCGCCGAGTTCCGGCGCCAGGTCCGCCAGTCGCCGGTCCGCGCCGGTGGCCAGAACGACGGGACAGGCGGCCTCCTCCAGGTCCCGGAGGGTGACGTTCCCGGTCTCCAGGGTCCCGCCCAGGTCCTTCAGCCGGCGGACCATCGCCTGCAGGGCCAGCCGCGGTTCGATCCGCCAGTCCTCCGGCGTGACGAGGGCGCTCGGGAACCGGGTCCCGAGCCCCGACGACAGGGCTTCCATTTCCGCCCGCCCTGCGGGTCGGCTCTCCAGACCGAGGGCGACGAGGCGCGCCTCCAGCCCGTCCAGCCAGGTCTCGGGACCGATCGCCGCCGCTCCGGCCAGGTCCAGCGCCACGCCCAGTCGTCCGGCCAGGTCTGGCCACAGGTCGCGGCCCGCGAGAAGCAGCCCAAGGGCATCAGGCGCCGGGGGGTCGAGGGCCATCTCGAAGGCCGGCGCCAGCATCCCCGCCGCCACGCCAGAGGCGGTGAGATCCGGGGCCGTTTCGGCCACCAGCCGGACCTTCATCCCCGCCTCGGCAAGGGCAAGCCCGGTGGCAAGGCCGAACACCCCGGCCCCGACCACGATCACGGAAGCTGCGCTCGACCCGCCCATGCCCTCAGGCGCCGGATTCCGGCGGGGAAATCAAGGGCGACCGAGCCCCCTCACCGGCTGAAGCGGATCGTCCGGTACTGGCTGGCCTGCTGCTGGAAGAGGACCTGGCGGGTCGCGGCGTCCTGGACCTCGACGCCCAGGACGAGGGTGTCGTCGGAGTTCTGGGCGCGGATCGAGAAGCTGCGCCTGAGCTTGATCATCAGGCCCCTGTTGGTCTCCGGCCCCGCCTCGCCCAGGTTCCCGATGCGGTAGAGGCCGTAGGCCGAGCCGTTGCGGATCTCCAGGTCGGTGTCGGTGAAGCAGGCCGGCGCCGCGATGTTGGCCCCGTTCATCCCGCAGCTGATGAAGGCGACATAGGGGAACTCGGCCAGCTCGGCGCGGCGGGCGGCCTCGGACCGGGCGCGCTCCGCCGCAACCCTCTGCTGGCGAACCGCCAGGGCGGTTCGTCCCGAGGCGGCGCCCGTCTTCTCATCCTGCAGGAAGTCGAGCAGCCAGGCGGTGGAGCGGACGGGGGCGTAGCCGGCGGCGTCCATCCGCTTCAGGGCGTCCCGGTAGGCGCCGGCGTCGGCAACCCCCAGGCCCGCCAGAGCTTTCACCTCGCCCGGATCCAGGGAGGGGGAAACGCTGCGGGAGAAGACGAAGGCGGCCCGGGAGGGATAGCCCGCGCGCGCCCAGAGCCCGTCGATCACCTGGTCCGGCGAGCGCACGGCGAACACATCGTGCGCCAGCCCTTCCCGCGCCAGGGCGGAGGCGAGGACCGCGGCGGTCGCACCATCGGTCACCACCGCCTGGCAGCGGCCGGTCTGGATGGCGGCGAACAGGGCGTCGGCGCTGTCGAAGACCTCGTCGAGATCCTTGCCCGGCGCGAGGCTGGCGAAGGCCGAGAAGTCCTGTGCGGACCGGTAGGCGGACTGGAGTTCATCCTTGCGGGGGTCGGCGAGACGCAGGGCGCAGGAGCGGGCCGCCTGGCCCTCGTCCGCAAGGGCGGCGGACCCGAGCGTGAGTCCGGACAGGAGTGTAAGGACGGCCAGCCTGACGCGGGAAGACAAACCCATGGCTATCGCCTCGCCTTTTCCGCCTGAGCGGGCCGTGCAATCCGGAACCCCACCAGGGTGTCCGGGTCCCCCAGGCGCGTCCGGGCCTCCCGGGACCGCGCCTGCTCGGCGCGTGACGCCTCCCCGGCCTCCGCCAGGGCCTCGCGAAGCGGCGTGACCATGACCTCCGGGCTGAACTCGACAAGCTTGGCCAGGCGACCCGCGGCGAGCGCCTCCGCCAGGTTCGGCGCCTCGCGTCCCAGGGCCACGACAAGGACGTCCTCGTTGCCGTCCCAGGCGACCCTGGACAGGGAGACCTGGCGCTCGACCCGCCGGACCTGGACGCCAGCCTTCTCCCAGGACCCGGTGAACGCCGCCGGAAAGATCTCCTTCCAGGCGCCAGGGACGTAACCGTCGGTCATGGCGGAGAGGTCAGCCTCGGCCTCGTAGGTGATCCAGAGCCGTCGTTGCCCGGGCGCAAGGGACCATGAGCCGTCAAGGCGCTTGACCGCCGCATGACCGGGCCGGCCGTAGACGCTGATCATCAGGGGGGCGTAGTCGCCGCGCACCGTGACGGTGACAGGCTTGACCCCCGCCGCGCAGCCGGAACCGTCGTCGATCACGCTCAGTTGGTGCTGGCCGGGCGCCAGGAAGCGCACGCCGGGGATGACAGTATCCCCCCAGTCATAGCCCGCACGGACGGTCTGTCCCCCGGGGAGCCTGGCGTCGCTGTAGGTGTTGCCGACGCCCGAGACCTCGATGACGCCGGCCCTGAGTCCCGTCTCGGAGGACCGGCCCAGATCCAGCTGGAAGCGGCAGTCGCCACGGCCAACCCCGCCCGCCAGCTTGAGCGTGACGACTTCGCCCACCGCGACCGCCGACTTGAGGGGGAGGATCTTCGAGACATCCGCCCGCGCCTGGGGGGCGAGGCCCGACAGGGCGGCGCAGACGACGGCGCATGCAAGGGTCGGCCGCATCAGGTCCCTTCCTGCGCCGCCAGCCAGTCGGCCAGCTCGGCCTCGCCGGCCAGGAACCCGACATGCCCGCCGCGGTTGCACTCCCGCACCCAGTCGCGCAGGGCGGACGACCGCGACAGGGCTGGCCCGATATCACCGACGACCGCCAGGCCAATCCCGTAATTGACGCACTTCTGGGCGATCTCGCCGGCGACCCCGCTGGAGAGGTCGAGGAAGCCCTGCGGCAGGCCGCTGGCGGACAGGGCGATCCAGCGCGCACCGGCCTCAAGGGCGACGGCGACGAGATCGGTCGCCGATCCCCCGCCGGGCGCCCCTGCAAGGAAGAGCACGGGAACGCCGCTGATGGTCTCAAGCCTCTGGGTCACGCCCCCACACTATTTTTCGCGTCCTTTAGGGAAAGTTAGCCGCAGGCGTGAATTTTGGCCGGGAACCGGCGCATCCGGCGCCTGAAACGGGAAGGAATCCCCATGAAGTCCGCTCTGTCGCTGATCCTCGCCGCCGCCCTCGCCGCCTCCGCCGCCGCGCCCGCCCGGGCCGAGGGCGAGTTCCTGACTGGAAAGATCCTGAAGGTTGGACTTGAAGGCTGGTTCAGCACGGACTCGGATGAAACCGTCCGGGATTCGATCGCCTTCGGCTATGTCATCGGCGTCCATGACGCCCTGTCCGGCACCCTGGTCTGCTCCGGCGATGACGTGACCCAGGGCCTGGTGGTGCAGGCCGTGCTCCAGTACATGCGCTCGAACCCCGACAGCCTGGGCAGCAGCGCCGACACCGTGGTGGTCACCGCCCTCAAGGGGGTCTGGCCCTGCCGGAAGTCCTGAGCCCCCTCTGGTAAGTCCGCTGCAGGTGTTGGCGGCCGGGCGGCTTCGGCGTAGGAGGCGCCATGCCCGTTCATGACCTCGACGACCTGCCGTCCGCCCTCCCCCGGAAGGGCGCCCTGACGGGTGTGGATGCCGGTGAGAAGACCCTGGGGGTCGCCTTCAGCGACGCCCGGTGGACCGTGGCGACCCCCCATTCGGTGCTCCGCCGGACCAAGTTCACCGACGACGCGACCGCCCTCTTCAGGTTGATGGACGAGCGCGGCTCCACCGCCCTGGTGATCGGCCTGCCCCTCAACATGGATGGGACCGAGGGGCCCCGCTGCCAGTCCTGCCGCGCCCTCGGCCGCAACCTCCTGCGCCTGCGCCCGGACCTGGTCGTCACCTTCCAGGACGAGCGCCTCTCCACCGCCGCGGTGGAACGCACCCTGATCGGCGAGGCGGACCTGTCCCGGGGCAAGCGCAGCCAGGTCGTCGACCGGGCGGCGGCGGCCTGGATCCTCGACGCGGCCCTCGACCGGCTGCGGGCGCTGGGCGGCGCCTGAGCCTTTTCCTTGGCTTGGACCGGAAACCCCCCTAAGACGGCGCTTTGATGAGCCGCGACGCGCAAGGTCTGACTGAGGTCCTGGAACGGACCTTCCCCTTCCCACGCCGGCATTTTCTGTCCGTCCTGGACCTGAACCCCGTCGAGGTCGCCCGGCTGCTCGACCTCGCCGAGGGCTTTGTCGCCCTGAACCGGCAGGTGTCGAAGAACCTGGACCTCCTCAAGGGCCGGACCCTGATCAACCTGTTCTTCGAGAACTCGACCCGGACCCAGAGCTCCTTCGAGCTGGCGGCCAAGCGGCTCGGCGCCGACACGATCAACATGAGCCCCGGCGGCTCCTCCATCGCCAAGGGCGAGACCCTGATCGACACGGCGGTCACCCTGAACGCCATGCGGCCGGACATCCTGGTGATCCGGCACGCCGCCTCCGGCGCGGCCTCCCTGCTGGCGCAGAAGGTCTCGTGCTCGGTGATCAACGCCGGCGACGGCCAGCACGAGCACCCGACCCAGGCCCTGCTGGACGCCCTGTCCATGCGCCGGGCCTTCGGCCACATCGCCGGCCTGAGGGTCGCGATCTGCGGCGACATCCTGCACTCGCGGGTCGCGCGGTCGAACGTGGGCCTCCTGCAGATGATGGGCGCCGAGGTGCGGCTGGTGGGCCCGCCGACCCTCATCCCGGCCAAGGCGGACCGCTGGGGCGTCCAGGTGTTCAACGACCTGCGCGAGGGCATCTCCGGCTGCGACGTCGTGATGATGCTGCGCCTGCAGCTGGAGCGGATGGACGGCGCCTTCGCCCCTTCCCCCCGGGAATACTTCCGTTTCTGGGGCCTGGATCGCGAAAAGCTGGGCGCCGCCGCGGACCACGTGAAGGTCATGCATCCCGGCCCCATGAACCGGGGCGTGGAGATCGACTCCGACGTCGCCGACGACCTGACCGTCTCGCTCATCCAGGACCAGGTCGAGATGGGCGTCGCCGCCCGGATGGCCATCCTGGCTGCCCTCTCCGCCCGCCTGGAGAACGGCTGATGCGCAGCGTCTGCGTGTTCTGCGGCTCCAGCCCGGGCTTCCGGCCGGTCTACGCCGAGGCCGCCGCCCGCACGGGCCGGATCCTGGCCGAGGCGGGCCTGTCGATGGTCTACGGCGGCTCGAAGGTGGGCCTGATGGGTGCGGCGGCCGATGGCGCGCTGGCCGCAGGCGGCGAGGTCTTCGGGGTCCTGCCCCGCGCCCTGGCCCGCAAGGAGCTGGAGCACTCGGGCCTGACCCGGCTGGAGGTCGTCGAGACCATGCACCAGCGCAAGGCGCGCATGGCCGAGTTGGCCGACGCCTTCATCGCCCTGCCGGGCGGCGCCGGGACCCTGGAGGAGGTCTTCGAGATCTGGACCTGGGGCCAGCTCGCCTTTCACGCCAAGCCGGCGGCCTTCCTGAACGTCGAGGGCTACTACGATCCGCTCCGGGCCTTCCTCGACCATGCGGTGGGCGAGGGTTTCCTGCGCGAGGCGCACAGGGACATGCTGATCTTCGGCGACGACCCGGCGGAGCTCCTCACGGCCCTGGCGGCCTACCGGGCGCCGGCCCAGGAGAAGTGGCTCGAGAGGTTCCAGCTGTGAGCGCCGCGCCCGACCGCCCCCTGGCCCTCCTCAACGCCCGCATCGTCGATCCGGCCACCGGGCTCGACGCCCGGGGCGCCCTGTTCGTGCGGGACGGCCGGATCGAGTCGATCGTCACCGACGGCGATCCCGGCGCCGTGGGCGCGGACTTCGAGACCCTCGACGCGGCCGGCGCCCTCCTGATCCCGGGCCTGGTCGACCTCCGCGCCAAGACCGGCGAACCAGGCTTCGAGACCCGCGAGACCCTGCGTTCGGCCTCCGAGGCGGCGGCGGCGGGCGGGGTGACCACCTTCGTCGTCCAGCCCGACACAGACCCGGTGATCGACGAGGCCTCGGTGGTGGACTTCATCCGCCGCAGGGCGCGGGACTCCAGCCTGGTCAACATCCTGCCTGCGGGGGCGGCGACCCAGGGCTGCCTGGGCGAACGCATGGCCGAGATCGGCCTGATGGCCGAAGCGGGCTGCGTCTATGTCACCGACGCTGACCGGCCGATCATGAACTCCAAGGTCATGCGGCGGGTCCTGGCCTACGCCAAGGGATTCGGCATGCTGGTCGCCCATCGGCCCGCCGATCCCTGGCTGAGCGAGGGCGCGGCCGCCACCTCCGGCGAGTTCGCCGGCCGGATGGGCCTGCCCAGCGCCCCGCCCGAGGCCGAGAAGATCATGCTGGAGCGGGACCTCGCCCTGGTGGAAATGACCGGCGCGCGACTCTTGTCCGACCAGGTCACCACCGCCTGCGCCCTCGAATCGCTGGAGCGGGGCAAGCGCCGCGGCCTGCCGGTCTTCGCCTCGACCTCGATCAACCACCTGGCCTTCAACGAAATCGACATCGGCGATTACCGCACCTTCCTGAAATTCGATCCCCCCGTACGCGGCGAGGATGACCGGCAGGCGGTGATCGAGGCCCTGGCCAGCGGCCTGATCGACGTGGTGGTCTCGGCGCACGCCCCGGCCCCGCCGGAGGACAAGCGCCTGCCCTACGCCGAGGCGGCCCCGGGGGCGGTGGGACTCCAAACCCTGCTGCCGGCCCTGCTGGCCTTCCACCATGAGGGCCGGATTCCCCTGATCAACCTGCTGGCCGCCGTCACGGTCCGGCCGGCGGACCTCCTTGGCCTGTCCTGCGGCCGCCTGGCCCGCGGCGCGCCGGCCGACCTGGTGCTGTGCGACCTGAACGCCCCCCTGGTCGTGGACCCCGACGCGCTGAAGTCCCGCTCGCGCAACACCCCCTTCGACGGCCGTCGGCTGCAGGGCGTCGTCCGGCGGACCCTCGTCGCCGGACGGACGGTCTACGCGGCCTGAACCGGCCCTCAGGAACAAGAACGTTTGACGAACATCGGAGGGCGTGCTTGTCTGCGCCTTGAGGGTGACGCGGGGGTGGCGGCGACCTAGACTGCCCGGGCAATCGGAGGAGCCCGCCGCCCATGCCCAATGAACCGCTCGTCATCGCCGCCGTCATGGTCGGGGGATACCTCCTGGGCTCCACGCCCTTTGGCGTCATCAGCATGAGGCTGGCCGGCGCCGGCGACCCCCGGAACATCGGATCGGGAAACATCGGGGCGACCAATGTCCTGCGGTCCGGCCGGAAGGACCTGGCCCTGCTGACCCTGCTCGGCGACGGAGGCAAGGGCGCCCTGGCCGTACTGGCGGCGGTGCTGCTCACCCGCGGCGCCCCGGACGCCACCCGCCACATGATGGTGGCCCTGGCGGCGGGATCGGCCTTTCTCGGCCACCTCTTCCCGGTCTTCCTGAAGTTCAGGGGCGGCAAGGGGGTCTCGACCTTCTTCGGCACCCTGCTGGCGGCCGCCTTCCCCGTCGGCCTGGCCGCCGCCGCGACCTGGATCCTGATGGCGATCCTCTTCCGGATCTCGTCCCTCGCCGCCCTCACGGCCGCCGCCCTGGCGCCCCTGTTCGCCCTCTTCGTCTTCAACTCCCCCCACGCGATCGTCACCCTGACCCTCTTCATGGGCGCCCTGATCTTCGTGCGTCACCAGGACAACCTGCGGCGGATCCTCAAGGGCCAGGAGCCCCGGATCGGGGGCGGGAAGCCCGCCGAACCTCCCCCAGCGGCCCCGTGACGGATCGCCCGGCCGCCTTCAGACGGGACTGGCTGCGGCTGGCGCGAACCCAGAGCGTCGGCGCGGTCACCTTCCGGGAGCTGATCCGGCGGTTCGGCGATCCTTCCCTGGCCCTCGAGGCCCTGCCGGACCTCGCCCGCAGGGCCGGTCGCATGAGTTCCCTCTCGCCGCTGTCACCCGCCCTTGCAGAGGCGGAAATCGCCCAGGGCGAGGCCCTTGGCGCCCGGCTGCTCCTGTCGTGCGACCCCGGCTTCCCGCCCCTTCTCGCCGCCCTCGACCCGCCCCCGCCCCTGATCTGGGTGCGGGGCGATTCCCGCCCGCTGGAGCGGACGTGCGTCGCCGTGGTCGGGGCCCGGGCGGCCTCCGCCCTGGGCCTGAGGTTCGCCGGGACCCTGGCCGCCGACCTCGGCGCGGCCGGCATGACCGTGGTGTCGGGCCTGGCCCGGGGCGTGGACGGCGCCGCCCACCAGGGCGCCCTCGCCACAGGCACGGTGGCGGTCCTCGCCGGCGGGGTGGACGACATCTACCCGCCCCAGCACGCCGACCTTCACGCCGCCATCCTGGCGGCCGGCGGCTGCATGGTCTCCGAGAATCCGCCCGGTCGCACGGCCTCGGCGGCGGACTTCCCCCGTCGCAATCGCATCATCGCCGGTCTCTCCCGGGCCGTCGTGGTGGTGGAGGCCGAACTCCGGTCCGGCTCGCTCATCACCGCCCGGCTGGCTGCGGAGATGGGCCGTGACGTCCTTGCCGTGCCCGGCTCGCCCCTCGATCCCCGATCCCGGGGCGGGAACGACCTGCTCCGGCAGGGCGCTGCCGTCTGCGAGGGCGCCGAGGACGTGCTGCGGGCCCTGGCCGGCCTGTCCGGCCTTGCCGAACCCGACCTGCCCTTTGACCCCCCGCCCCCGGCCGGGCGCGATCCGGCGGACCAGTCGCCAGGGACCGCCCGGGACCGGATCCTGGACCTCCTGTCCCCCTCGCCGGCGCCCCGGGACGAGATCGTCCGCCTGTCCGGCCTCACGACGTCGGAAGTGAACGCCGCCCTGGCGGAACTGGAACTGTCGGGACAGGTGGTTTTCACCGCTGGAGGGGGCGCGGCCCTGGCCTGACGCCGGCGGCTTCCTCGGGCCAAGTTGACAGCCGCCCCCTCCGCGGCCCACTTTCCCGCCCCTTCACAGGGCCAGCGGGCCCCAAGGAACTGCATGCACCTCGTCATCGTCGAGAGCCCCGCCAAGGCCAAGACCATCAACAAGTACCTGGGGTCGGACTACAAGGTCCTGGCGAGCTACGGCCATGTCCGCGACCTGCCCCCGAGGGACGGCTCCGTACGCCCGGACGAGGACTTCGCCATGTCCTGGGAGGTCGACGCCAAGGCGGCGAAGCGCCTCTCGGAGATCGCCGAGGCGGCCAAGGCCTCCGACCGCATCATCCTGGCCACCGACCCGGACCGCGAGGGCGAGGCCATCTCGTGGCACGTCCTGGACGTGCTGCGCCAGAAGCGGGCGGTGAGGGACAAGCCGGTCGAGCGCGTGGTGTTCAACGCCATCACAAAATCGGCGGTGACCGAGGCGATGAAGTCACCCCGCCAGATCGACATGGAACTGGTGGAGGCCTATCTCGCCCGGCGGGCCCTCGACTACCTCGTCGGCTTCAATCTCTCTCCCGTCCTCTGGCGCAAGCTGCCGGGCGCCCGTTCGGCCGGCCGGGTCCAGTCGGTGGCCCTGCGCCTGGTGGTGGACCGCGAGATCGAGATCGAGCGCTTCCTCACCCGGGAGTACTGGACGGTGGAGGCCGACATGACCTCGGCCGGCGCCCCCTTCACGGCCCGGCTGGCGGTGCACGAGGGCCGGAAGCTGACCAAGTTCGACCTCGGCGACGCCGACGCCGCCGAGGCTGCCCGCAAGGCGGTGGCGGCCGGCGCCTTCACCATCTCGGCCGTGGAAAAGAAGCCGGCGCGGCGCTCGCCGGCGCCGCCCTTCACCACCTCGACCCTCCAGCAGGACGCGGCGCGCAAGCTGGCCTTCTCGGCCCAGCGGACCATGCAGGCGGCGCAGAAGCTCTATGAGGGCGTCGACATCGGCGGCGAGACCGTCGGCCTGATCACCTACATGCGGACCGACGGCGTGCAGTCGGCGCCAGAGGCCCTGCAGGAGGCCCGGGAGGTCATTTCCGGCCTGTTCGGGGGCGCCTACCTGCCCGAGGCCGCCCGCCAGTACCGCACCAAGGCGCGGAACGCCCAGGAAGCCCACGAGGCCATCCGTCCCACCAGCCTGGCCCGGAACCCCGGCTCCCTGCGGCTGGAAGGCGACCTGGGCCGGCTCTACGAGCTGGTCTGGAAACGCATGCTGGCCTCCCAGATGGAGTCCGCCCGGATCGAGCGCACGACGGTGGACATGTCGACGCCGGATGGCCGGACGGGCCTTCGGGCCACGGGCCAGGTCATCCTGTTCGACGGCTACCTCAAGGTCTACGAGGAAGGCCGGGACGACCCCGAGGACGAGGACGGCGGCCGCCTGCCCCAGCTGAACGAGGGCGCCGCCGCCGAGGTCCGCAAGGCCAGGGCTGACCAGCACTTCACCGAGCCGCCGCCGCGCTATTCCGAGGCCAGCCTGGTCCGGAAGATGGAGGAGCTGGGGATCGGCCGGCCCTCGACCTACGCCTCCATCCTGTCGGTCCTGCGGGACCGCAGTTACGTCCGGATGGACAAGAACCGCTTCATCCCGGAGGACAAGGGGCGCCTCGTCACGGTGTTCCTGGAGTCCTTCTTCAACCGCTATGTCGAGTACGACTTCACGGCGGCGCTGGAGGAGAAGCTCGACCAGGTCTCGGCCGGCGACCTGGACTGGAAGGCCCTGCTGCGCGAGTTCTGGGGCGACTTCCAGGGCGCGACCCAGGACGTCCTGAAGCAGCCCACGCGCGACGTGATCGAGGCCCTGAACACCACCCTGGGGCCCTTCCTGTTCCCCGGCGAGGGTGGCCGGACCTGTCCGAAGTGCGGGACCGGAGAGCTTTCCCTCAAGCCCAGCCGTTTCGAGCCCTTCATCGGCTGCTCGAATTATCCGGAGTGCCGGTACACGCGGAAGTTCGGCCCCCCCAGCGAGGAGGGCGACACCCCGGCGGGCGACCGTGAGCTGGGGACCGACCCGGAAACCGGCCTGACCGTCTTCCTGAAATCCGGACGCTTCGGGCCGTTCGTCCAGCTGGGCGAGGAAGAGAAGCCAAAGCGCGCCTCCCTGCCCAAGGGCTGGTCGCCCGAGGCCATGGACCTGGAGAAGGGCCTGAGGCTGCTGCGCCTGCCTCGGGAGGTCGGGCTTCACCCGGAGGACGGCGGAGTCATCCTGGCCGGGATCGGCCGCTACGGCCCCTTCGTCCAGCACGCCGGCGTCTACGCAAACCTGCCCGGAGTGGACGAGGTGTTCGAGGTCGGGGTGAACCGGGCCGTGACACTTCTGGCGGAGAAGAAGGCCGGGGGCCGCGCCGGCCGCGGCGAGGCGGCGGCCCTGCGGGAGCTCGGCGCCCATCCGGCGGATGGCGCGCCCGTAAAGATCCTGGCCGGACGCTTCGGCCCCTATGTGAAGCACGGACAGGTCAACGCCAACATCCCGCGGGGTTCCGACCCGGCGGAGCTGACCCTGGAGGCGGCCGTCGAGCTGCTGGCCGCCCGCGCAGCCAAGGCGCCTGCGGCCAAGGGACGGGCCCGCAAGGCCCCGGCCGCCAAGGCGACCGCGCCGAAGACGCCCGTGGCCAAGAAGCCCGCTACCAGGAAGCCTGCTGCACGAAAGGCGGCAAAGCCGGGGGCGAAGTCCTGAGAATGGGTCTAGTCTAGGCCATGGCCAGACCCCGCCCTCCCCGCCGCCGTCCGGAAGACACCCGAACCGGAGCCGCCCGCCATGGCCGGCGGCCACCCCAGGGCCTGCCGGATCGCGAAACCCTGCTGGCCTTCATCCGCGAGACCGGGGAAGCCGAGAAGTCTGACATCGCCCGGGCGTTCGGCCTGAAGGGGGCGGACCGCATCGCCCTGCGCGACATGCTGCGTGAGCTCCAGGACAGCGGCGCCCTCGGGCGCAGGGGGCGCAAGGGCGTGGCGATCTCCGGGGAACTGCCCCCCGTGGGCGTGGCCGAAGTGGTCGAGCGCGATCCGGACGGCGAACTGCTGGTGCGCCTCATCAAGGGCGAGGATGCGCCTCTCGTGCGCCTGGCGCCCGACCGCAACGAGGCGGCGGCGGGTGCGCCCGGCCTGGGCGACCGCCTGCTGGTGCGGTTCGAGACCACCGAGGCGGGCGAGACCGAGGCCCGTATGATCAAGCGGCTTGGCGCAGCCGTGCACAAGGTGCTGGGCGTAGTCCGCAAGTCGGCGCGCCAGGTCCGGGTCGAGCCCGTGGACCGGCGCTCGCGGGACCAGGTCCTGATTGAGGGCCCGGCTCCGGCCGACCTGCGCGACGGGGACCTGGTGGTGGCCCGGCTGACCCCCGGGGGCCGGCGTTTCGGCCTGCACCGCGGCGAAATCCTGGAACGCGTC
Source organism: uncultured Alphaproteobacteria bacterium (assembly GCA_903842425.1). GTDB lineage: Bacteria > Pseudomonadota > Alphaproteobacteria > Caulobacterales > Caulobacteraceae > Phenylobacterium. Next base: position 33,112 of record CAIMLY010000120.1, read on the forward strand.
GGGCGGGAGGACGATCCCCGGGCCGCCTCGCTGATCGCCATCCACGCCCATGGCATCCCGACGGGCTTTCCCGAGGCTGCGGAAGCGGAGGCGGAGGCGGCGCGCGAGCCGGACCTGGACGGCCGCGAGGACCTGCGCGCCCTGCCCCTCATCACCATCGACCCTCCGGACGCCCGGGACCATGACGACGCGGTCTATGCCGAACCGGACGGGGACGCCGGCAATCCCGGCGGCTGGGTGGTCTGGGTCGCCATCGCCGACGTGGCCGCCTACGTCCGGCCGGGTTCCGCCCTGGACCGCACCGCCCGGGAGAAGGGCAACAGCGTCTACTTCCCGGACCGGGTGGAACCCATGCTGCCGGAACGGCTCTCCGCCGGCCTCTGCAGTCTCCGGGCCGGCGAGAACCGGGCCTGCCTGGCGGTTCGGATGGTCTTTGACGCCAGCGGGCGCAAGACCGGCCACCGCTTCGTCCGCGGCCTGATGCGCTCGGCCGCCAAGCTGTCCTACGAGCAGGCCCAGGCCGCCATCGAGGGTCAGTCCGACGACACCACCGGACCGCTGCTGGAACCGGTCCTGAAGCCGCTCTACGCCGCCTACGCGGTCATGCTGGCGGCGCGGCGGCGCCGGTCGCCCCTGGCCATCGAGAGCCCCGAGCGGCGAATCCTGATGGATCCGGAGGGCCACATCACGGCCATCCGGGCCCGGGCGGTGCTGCCCGCCCACCAGCTCATCGAAGAGATGATGATCCAGGCCAATGTCTGCGCCGCCCAGACCCTTGAGGCCCGCCGGACCCCGCTGATCTACCGGGTCCACGACACGCCGAGCCAGGAGAAGGTCCACGCCCTGGCCGACTTCCTGGCGACCCTGGGCCTGCCCTGGTCCAAGGGCGAGGCGCCCCGGACCGACCGCTTCAACCGCCTGCTGGAAGAGACCCGCGAAAGCCCGAGCGCGGCGATCATCAACGAGGTGGTCCTGCGAAGCCAGATGCAGGCGATCTACGACACGGACAACATCGGCCACTTCGGGCTGAACCTGGACCGCTACGCCCACTTCACCTCGCCGATCCGGCGGTATGCGGACCTTGTCGTCCACCGCGGACTGATCCGCGCCCTCAGCCTGGGCGACGACGGCCTGACCGACAGGGACGTGGCCCAACTCAAGGGCACGGCCGAGATGATCACAGCCGCCGAGCGCCGCGCCATGGCGGCGGAGCGTGACGCCACCGACCGCTACATCGCGTCCTTCCTGGCGGACAGGGTCGGGGCGACCTTTACGGGTCGGATCAGCGGCGTCACCCGTTTCGGCCTGTTCATCCGGCTGGACGAGACCGGGGCGGATGGCCTGGTCCCGATCTCGCGCCTGGGCGGCGAGTTCTTCATCCACGACGAGACCGCCCACGCCCTGGTGGGCGAGAGGTCCGGCGCTCACTGGCCCCTGGGCCTGAGGGTGGAGGTCCGGCTGGTCGAGGCGACGCCCGTCACCGGCGGCCTCCTGTTCGACATGCTCAGCGACCCCGTGACGGGGACCCCGCCCCCGCCCCGCGGACGCGGGCCGCGGCGTCTCGGAGCCAGCGACGCCCGCCGGCGGGGCGGACCGCCTCCCGGAGTGCGGAAAGGAAAGCGCCGGTGATCCCGACCGGTCAGGTTCCGCAAGGTCGCGCTTGCAGAGGGGCCTGCAGGGCCTAAACTCCGCTCATGAGCGATACACTCCAGCCGAACCGCGCCCTTGAGCGCACGCCGATGCGCCCCGAGGGCTCCAAGGCCGTCCGCCCGCGCAACGCCGCCACCCTGTTCATCATCCGCCGAGATGGCGCCCGGCCGAGGGTCCTGATGGGCAAGCGGCACGGCGGCCACAACTTCATGCCAAACCTCTGGGTCTTCCCGGGCGGCCGGATCGACCGGGCGGACTTCCGCGCGCCCGCGGCGACGGACCTGCGTCCCGAGGTCGCGGGCAAGTTTGAGGCCTACATGCCCCTGTCCAAGGGCCGGGCCCTCGGCAAGGCGGCCATCCGCGAGACCTGGGAAGAGGCCGGCCTGCTGCTGGGTCGCCCCGCAGAGCCGCGCCCGATCGCCGGCCCCTGGCGTGAGTTCCTGGAGCAGGGGGTCCAGCCGGACCTAGAGGCCCTGTCGATCATCTACCGGGCGGTGACCCCGCCCAATGTCGGCAAGCGCTTCGACACCTGGTTCCTGATGGCCGACGCCGAGCGCCTGGTCAGCCTGGAGCGACAGCCGGACTGCGGGGAACTTGAGGAGATCGCCTGGTTCGAGTTGGAGGAGGCCCTCGAGCTTCCCCTGCCCACAGTGACCCGGGCCGTGATCCAGGAAACCCGGGAGCGCCTGGACAACCCGAACCGCCCGATCCCCTACATGCGCTTCCGGATGGGCCCCGCCCGGCCGAGGGAGCTCTAGGCGCATTGACTTTGCGCCGGGGATTCGTATTTTCCCGCGCTCTTCAAGAACCCTGCCGGGATGACCGGCCCCGCGAGGACCGACCATGGCGAAGCCCGCCTCCATCAAGATCAAGCTGAACTCTACGGCCGACACCGGGTTCTACTACGTGACCAAGAAGAACGCCCGGACCATGACCGAGAAGCTGGTCCTCAAGAAGTACGACCCCGTCGCGCGCAAGCACGTGGAATTCCGCGAAGGCAAGATCAAGTAGGTCCGCAGGTCCTGTCGAGACTGAAGACGCCCGGCGAGAGCCGGGCGTTTTTCGTTCCGGGCGAGCCGTCCCGGCTCAGGTGCGAAGGGGACGGATGACCACCTGGTTGCGACCGGCGGCCTTGGCCTCGTACAGCGCCTCGTCGGCCCGCCGAAGCAGGGACTCAGGACGGTCCTCGACGCCGTCGCTGGCGGACACGCCCAGGGACACGGTGACCGGGATCTCCCGGTCACCCACCTGGAAGGGCTCGCCGGAGATGGCGCTGCGGATGCGCTCTGCGATCCGGGCGGCGTCGGTCAGGCGCGTCGCGGGCATGACCACCACGAACTCTTCCCCGCCATACCTGCACGGGATGTCCACGGCCCGGACGCTGGAGGCGAGGCGCACCGCCACCTCTCGCAGGACCTCGTCCCCCAGGGTGTGACCCCAGGTGTCGTTGACCCGCTTGAAGTGGTCGATGTCCAGCATCAGCAGGGAGACCGGATCGCCGCCCGCGGAACTCCGCTCGAGCAGGGCGTCCAGCTGGCCCATCATGTAGCGCCGGTTGTTCAGGCCGGTGAGCTGGTCCGTGACGGCCAGTTCCATGGACTGGGCGACCGTGTCGCGCAGGTAGTCGGCGTAGCGCTTCCGGCGGATGAGAGCCCGCGCGCGGACCCTCAGCTCCAGGGGATCGACGGGCCAACCGATGAGGTCGTTCACACCCAGGTCCAGGGCCTTCAGCACGCGGTCCCGGAGGTCGAAGTCAACCGCGGCGAGGATGGGCGCCTGCCGCGAGTGATCGCCGGAGCGAAGGCGCGCGACCAGGCGGAGGGGATCGAAGCTCCGGCTCAGAAGGTTGACGACGACAAGGTCGATCGGCCCCCGGGCCGACATGAGCGCCTTTTCGGGATCGGTCTCCACGACGGGGCGGTGCTCGGCGGCGAGGTCGGCCGCCAGGGCCTGGGCCTGGGCCGGATCATCGTCGACGACCAGGACACGCCCGCCAGAAGCACCAAGGCGGGCGCCGGGCATGGGGGCCATTCCCATCCTGCGACTGGTGTCTTCCCGCTCGCGGAGCTCGTCGATCATCACCTTCAGGCGCGCCAGGCTGCGCAGCCGGGCGAACAGGATGACGTCGTCGATGGGCTTGGACAGGAACTCGTCGGCCCCCGCCTCCAGCCCCTCGAGCCGCGACTCGCGGCTGTCCAGGGCGGTGAGCAGCACCACGGGAATGTGCCGCAGGACCGCATCGGCCTTCAGGGCGCGACAGACCTGCAGGCCGTCCATTCCCGGCATGAGGACGTCGAGGAGGATGATGTCGGGAAGCTCCCGGGCCGCGATTTCCAGCGCCGTGGCGCCGTCGGCTGCGGTCGAGACCTGATAGTACTCGGCGTTCAGCTTGGCCTCGAGGATCCGGCGGCTGCCTTCGATATCATCGACGAGCAGGATTCGGGCGGTCATGGCCTAGTCCAGAAGCCTCCGGATGGTGTTCAGGAAGCCGGAGACCGAGATGGGCTTGGAAATGTAGGCCTCGCAGCCGCCCTGCCGGATGCGTTCCTCGTCGCCCTTCATCGCAAAGGCGGTCACCGCCACAACGGGGATGGAGGCCAGCTCATCGTCCTCCTTCAGCCACTTTGTGACTTCAAGGCCGGAGATCTCGGGCAGCTGGATATCCATCAGGATCAGGTCGGGACGCTGTTCCCGGGCCAGGGAGAGAGCTTCCAGGCCCTCGCGGGTCTGGAGGGTCTCATAGCCCTCGGCGTCGAGCAGATCATGAAAAAGCTTCATGTTCAGCTCGTTATCCTCGACGATGAGGACCTTCTTGGCCATCAGTCCACCGACCTGCAAATCGCCCCCCGGATACGCCCGGATGTACTTCCGGTTCCTGCTATCCCACGGATATCCTTAAGCACGCGTTAGCCGAGCACCGGTTCATGACCTTTACTTCGCCAGACCATCCGCCGCCGGACCTCAAGGCCCTGGGCGTCCGCGGCGACAGGCCCCTGATCATTGTCGACGTCGACGAGGTGCTGGGTCTCTTCATGGAGGGCTTCGCCCGGTATCTTTCCGGCCATGGGTTCGAGATGCGGTTCGACCGCTTCGCCCTGTTCCAGAACATCTATCGCCCCGGCGAGGACAGGCACATCGACATCGAGACCGGGCAGGCGCACTTCCAGGCCTATTTCCGGGACGCCGTCGAAGACATGCCTGTGGCCGATGGCGGGCCGGAGGCCCTGGCCAAGCTGGCGCGACAGGCCGACATCGTGGTCCTCACCAACGCCCCGGGACAGGCGCTGGAGGGCCGCGCCCGGTGGCTGAAGAAGCACGGGATGGACTATCCCCTGCTGGTCAACAGCGGGCTCAAGGGTCCGGTGGCGGCCGCCCTCGCGGCCCAGGCCACGGGACCTGCGGCCTTCATCGACGACATGATCCCCAACCTCGATTCCGTGGCCGAGCACGCCCCGGAGATCACCCGCTTCCAGACCGTGGCCGATACGCGCCTGAGGTCCATGGCGCCCAGCCGGCCGGACCTGCACCCTCGGATCGACGGCTGGGACGCCCTCGGGACGGCCATCGCCCAGGCCCTGGAGGTCGCCCGCCGATGATCGCCTTCGGGCTGGACATGGGTGGAACCAAGATCGAGGCGGCGGCCCTGTCGCCCGACGGCGGCTTCCTGGCCAGGGTCCGGCGATCGACACCGGGGGGCTACGAGGCGGGCCTGGAGGCCGTCGCGGAGATCCTGGCGGAGGCCGAGCGACAGGCCGGAGCCCGGGCGGCGCGGCTGGGCGCCGGCGGTCCCGGCTCGGTCAATCCGCGGACTGGCCGGATGCGCAACGCCAACTCCACCTGGCTCAATGGCCGGCCCTTTCCCGCTGACCTCGCCCGGCGACTCGGACGGCCCGTTCGATACGCGAACGACGCGGACTGCCTGGCGGTCTCCGAGGCCCGGGACGGGGCGGCGCAGGGTCGTGATCCCGTCTTTGCAGTGATCCTGGGGACAGGGTGCGGCGGCGGACTGTCCCTGGGCGGGCGGATCGTCACCGGCGCCAACGGAATTGCGGGTGAGTGGGGCCACAGCCCCCTGCCCTCGCCAACCCCGGAGGAGACGCCGGGCCCGGCCTGCTGGTGCGGCCGCCACGGGTGCCTGGAGACCTGGCTCTCCGGGCCGGGACTGGCGCTGGACGACGGCCGCGGGCTGACGGCGGAAGCCGTCGCGGGACAGGCCGCGCAGGGGGAACCCCGGGCCCTGGCCAGCCTGGACCGGCACGCCGGACGCCTCGCCCGCGGCCTCGCGGCGGTGGTGAACCTGGTGGACCCGGCGGTCATCGTCCTGGGCGGCGGCCTTGGCCAGGTCCCTGGCCTGGCCGAGGGCCTCGCCGACCGGATCCGCCCGCATGTCTTCAGCGATGACTGGCGCTGCGAGGTCGTGCGGCCGCGATTTGGCGACTCCTCGGGCGTACGCGGCGCCGCCTGGCTCTGGGACCGGTGAAGGCGCTCTGTCGCGACTGCCTGTCGCCCGGCCCGGCGGCGGCGCGCTGCCCGGCCTGCGGTTCGCCCCGGAGGCTGGCGCATCCGGAACTCGACACCCTGTCCATCGCCCACATCGACTGCGACGCCTTCTACGCCTCGGTGGAGAAGCGGGACCGGCCTGAACTGCGGGACCGGCCGGTCATCGTGGGCGGTGGACGCCGGGGCGTGGTCACGACCTGCTGCTACATCGCTCGCACCTTCGGCGTCCGCTCGGCCATGCCCATGTTCAAGGCCCTGGCGGCCTGCCCCCAGGCGATCGTCCTGCCCCCCGACTTTCCCAGGTACAGGGCCGAGAGCCGGCGGATCCTGGACCTGATGCGCGGGCTCACCCCGCTGGTCCAGCCCCTGTCCCTCGACGAGGCCTGGCTGGACCTGTCGGGGACCGAGCGCCTTCACCAGGCCCCGCCGGCCCTGACCCTGGCCCGGTTGCAGGCGCGAATCGAGGCGGAGATCGGACTGACGGTCTCGATCGGACTCGCCCCCAACAAGTTCCTCGCCAAGATCGCCTCGGACCTCGACAAGCCCCGGGGCTTCTCGGTCATCGGCGCCGCCGAGGCGCAGGACTTCCTCGCCGGGCGGTCCGTAAGGCTGCTGCCCGGCGTGGGCCCGGTCATGGCCCGCAGCCTCGAGACCGCCGGGTTCGAGCGGATCGGCCAGATCGCCCGCGCCGACCTGCGGACGCTGGCGACCCGGTTCGGCGACTTCGGCCTGCGGCTGCACGCCATGTCGCGGGGAGAAGACGCCCGGGGCGTCGATCCGGGGCAGGTGCGAAAGTCGATCAGCGCCGAGACCACCTTCGAGACGGACCTCAGCGCCCCGGAGGACCTCGACGGCCACCTGGTGCGCCTGGCCGAACGCGTGGCCCGGCAGGCGCGGGCCGCCGGCCAGGCTGGACGGGTGGCGACCCTCAAGCTGAAGGACCCCGACTTCCGGATCCTCACCCGCCGACGGACCCTGGCGGCGCCCACCCAGACCGCACGGACCCTGATCGCCGAGGCCCGGACACTGCTCGCCGCTGAACTTGGGACGGGCGGCCGGCGGGCCTTTCGCCTGATCGGCGTTGGTCTTTCCGATCTTTCTGAGGGCGAGGCCGCCGGAAGCGACCTGTTCGCGGCCGAGGACCCGCGAACCCTGGCTGCGGAGCGGGCCGCGGACGCGATCCGCGCTCGATTCGGCCCGGGAATCCTGGCTCCCGCCCGCGAGCTGCCGCCCCGCCGGTCGCCGGGGGAAGGTTCCTGACCGCGGGGAACCGGCCCAAGGGAAGTGTGGAAAACTGAGGCGCCAGGGCCCCGTGCGGCCCCCGCAGGCCGCCAAGCCCCTTTCATTCCTGGGGGGTTGGCATATCTAATCGAACTCTGAGGGGCGTCGTCCGGAGGCGCCCGTGGAGACGTATCGGATGGCCGAGCGCAAGCAGGGGGATCAGGGGACGGGCGATCGCTCTACGGTGATCACCCAGACCAAGACCCGCACCCAGCGGCCCTCGATGTATCGGGTGCTGATCCTGAACGACGACTACACGCCGATGGAGTTCGTGGTCTACGTCCTGGAGCAGTACTTCCACAAGTCGCGGGAGGAGGCGACGCGGATCATGCTGCACGTCCATCAGACGGGCGTCGGGGTCTGCGGCGTCTACACCTACGAAGTCGCCGAAACCAAGGTGGCGCAGGTGATCGACACCGCCCGCCGCCACCAGCACCCCTTGCAGTGCACCATGGAAAAGGACTAGCGACCGTGCCGTCATTCTCGCGCCAGCTCGAAGAGTCCCTGCACAGGGCCGTCGCCCTCGCCAATCAGCGCAAGCACGAGTACGCGACGCTGGAGCACCTGCTCCTGTCGCTCACCGAGGACGAGGACTCTGTCGGGGTCATGAAGGCCTGCGACGTCGACCTGGACGTGCTCAAGACCACGCTCACCAGCTATGTCGACAACGAACTCAAGTCCCTGGTCGTCGATGACG
>CAIMLY010000121.1 GCA_903842425.1 uncultured Alphaproteobacteria bacterium
ATCCGCGCAGGTCAGACTTGGCGAACCGGTCGGCGATCTGCCCGCCCAGCCAGGCGGAGATGACGCCGGCGGTGCCGCCCATCAGGCCCAGGGCCAGGCCCATGAAGCCCACCGACCCCAGGTCGAACCTGTCGGCCAGCCTGGAGACTTCCTCCCCGTGGACCCGAAGGAAGAAGCTGGCGGTGAAGGGGGCGTGGCCGTAGCCGATGAAGGCCTTGATGGCGGCGCCCAGGGCGATCAGCCAGAAGGTCTTCTTCTTCGTCAGGTAGGAGAGGGTTTCCCGGAAGGTGGCCTGGGTGGCGGTGATCCGGGCGCTGTGCTCGGCGAGGAGCTTCCGGGGCTCTCGCAGGGTCAGCCAGCAGAGGACGGCGAACAGGATGCCGGGGGCGCCGGCCACCAGGAAGGCCACCCGCCAGCCGTAGGCGTCGGCGATCAGCCCGCCGAGGATCAGGCCCATCAGGCCGCCCAGGGGCGTGCCCATGGAGTAGAAGGCCAGGGCGGAGGCGCGCTTTTCCTTCGGCACATAGTCGGCGATCAGCGAATGTGCGGGCGGGGTGCATCCGGCCTCGCCGACCCCGACGCCGATCCGGCAGAGGACCAGCTGGAAGAAGTTGCCCGCGGCGCCGGACAGGGCGGTGAAGCCGGACCAGACGGCGACCGAGGTCCCGATGATCATCGGCCGGTTCCGGCGCTCGGCCATCTGGGCGATCGGGATGCCAAGGAAGGTGTAGAAGAGGGCGAAGGCCAGCCCGCTCATCAGGCCCAGCTGCCAGTCCGCCAGCTTGAGCTCGTTCTTGATGGGCTCGGCCAGGATGTTGATCACCGACCGGTCCAGGAAGTTGACCGTGTAGATCGCCAGCAGGAGCAGCATGGCGTAGCGCGTATAGGCGGCCGAGTAAGGCGCCTCGCTGACGGTGGCCGTGGCCGGCGGAACGATGGGGTCCGTCGACGGCGTCGCGGTCTCTGTCATTTTGGTTTCCCGGGCTCCCTCAGGTCTTTTCACGAACATGGCGCCTTGGGCGGAGAAAGCTAGTCCGGAGCCCCGTCGATTTTCTCCATGGGCGCCCGGGGCGGCGGCTTGAGGATCAGGATCAGCGGGATCATGGCCACGGTCAGGAGGGCCATCCAACTGAAGACGTCGACATAGCCGATCATCATCGCCTGCCGCGTCACCTCGCCGTTCAGCAGGGACAGGCCCTCGGTCGTGCTGAGGGCGCCCGGCATGGGCAGGACATCGTTGAGCATGGGACTGCTGGGGTCCATCCGGGACGAGAGTTCGCTGTGCGCAAGGGCGCCGTTCCGCAGGACCATGGCCTGGACCATGGAGATGCCGACCGAGGACCCGAGGCTGCGCGCCATGGTCGACAGGATGGTCCCCTCCACCCGGTGCGCCGGGCTTAGGGTCACGTAGGCCAGCGTACTGAGGGGGGCAAAGAGCAGGCCGGTTCCGGCGCCCTGGATGAAGCCGCTGACGATGATCGGACCGGTGGTCATCGAAAGATCAAAGCCGGCCATGGCCCACAGCGAGGCGATGCTCAGCACCGTCCCGACGAGCAGCACCGTCCGGGCGCCGAGCCTCTGGATCAGGAAGGGCACCATCAGGAACGAAATCAGGGAGCCGACGCCCCGGCTGACGCTCGCCGTCCCGGTCTGCATGGCCGAGTAGCCCAGAAGGTTCTGCATCAGGACCGGCAGGAGGGCGCTGGTCGAGAACAGCAGGACCCCGACGAAGAAGCTGAACACGGTGGTGCCGACGAAATTGCCGTCCCGGGCCAGGTCGCGATGGAAGAAGGGGTGTTGGGCGGTCGCCGACTGGGTGATGAAGATCCACAGTCCGGCCATGGACAGGGCCGCCCAGGTCCAGATCTCAGGCGATTCCCACCAGTCCTGCCCCGGGCCCCGGTCCAGCAGGACCTGGAGGCCGACGACAAAGGCGGTCAGGGCCGAGAAGCCGATGAAGTCGAAGGGGCGCTGCCGTCCTCCCGGGTCATCGGCCATGAACCGGGAGACGCCGATCACCGCAATGATCCCGAGCGGCAGGTTGATGAAGAACACCCAGCGCCAGTCCAGGTGTTCGGTGATCCATCCTCCGACAATAGGCCCCAGGATCGGCCCCAGGATGACCGCGGAGCTCCAGAGGCTCATCACCCGCGGGATCTGCTCCTGCGGGAAGGTGTCCAGCATGACCGACTGCGACAGCGGCATCAGGGAAGCGCCCGCAAGGCCCTGCAGGCTGCGGAAGAGCACCATCTCCGGCACGCTGGTGGCGATCCCGCAGAGCATGGAGGCCGCCGTGAAGCCGATGATCGACAGGACGATCATCCGCTTCCGGCCGAACTTCATGGCCAGCCAGCCGCACAGGGGGGTCATCACCGCCGTGGCGAGGATGTAGGAGGTCAGCACCCAGGTCAGCTGTTCGGGCGAGGCCGAGATGCTGCCCTGCATGTTGGGCAGGGCCACGTTGGCGATGGTGCTGTCGAGGGTGTGCATCAGCGTCGCCAGCATCAGGGCGCCGGTGATGGGAATGCGGTTCGCCTTGTCCTTCTCCAGGAAGTCGGGCGCGTCAGTCATCGCTCGCCGCCCGCCAGTCCGCCCCGGCCGCAGCGAAGAGGCCGATCATGTCCGAGATGCGCCGGGCCTCGGCCTCTGCAAGGCTGCGACGCGCCAGGCTGAGCTGGCGACGGGCGTCGATCGCCCTGAGAAGGGGGGTGCCTCCCAGCCTTACCCCGGCCAGCGTGATGTCGGCGTCCGTCTGCGCCGCCTCGACCGCGCGTCGGAAGGCGGCGACCTCGGTCTCACCCGCCTCCAGGGAGGCCATCAGTCCGCCGACCTGGGAGAACGCCTCCAGCACTGTCCGGCGATACCGCGCCTCCGCCGCGCGAAGGTCGGCCTCGGCCGCCCGCCGGTTGGCCCGGGCCAGGCCGCCATCGTAGATCGGCGCGGTCAGGCCCGAAGAGAGGTTCCAGCCTCTGGAGTCGGAACGGAACAGTTCCTCGATCTGGTTCGAGGTCTGGGCGTAGTCGCCGGTGAGGCTCAGCTTCGGAAGTGAGTCCGCCTGTTCCGCCCGGGCGGCGAGCCGGGCCCCCTGCAACTCGGCTTCGGCGGCCTTGATGTCCGGCCGTCCCTTGAGCAGTTCCGAGGGCAGGCCCACGGGAATGGCGCCGGGAGGCGACAGGTCCGCAAGCCTGAAGTCCGGCGGGGACCATTCCGCCGGGGATTGTCCCGCCAGCAGGGCCAGGCGCCGGCGGGCCTGGTCCCTCTGCCGGAAGAGGTCGGGCATCCGGGCCTCGTCGCCGGCGAGCTGGGCCTCGATCTCCACCCGGCCGGATCGGGACAGCCCGCCGAGGGCCTCGGCTCTCCGAGCGAGCTCCACAAGCTTCCTGTCGTCGTCGATCACCTGCTCTGCAGCATCTATCTGCGCATTCAGGCCCGCGATCCGCACGGCCTCCATGGCGACGTTGGCGGAGAGCGACAGGGCCGCGGCGTCGGCCTCCCAGCCTGCCGCCTCGGCCAGGGCCTCGGCCTCGGCCGCCCGGCTGCGCCCGACCCCGAAAAGGTCAGGGTCATAGCTCACCAGGCCTCCGAGGCTGAAGATGCTGAACGTACGGCTGGGGAAGCCGCTGAAGCCGAAGGCCTCGCTGTTGAACAATTGCCGCTCGACCCGGGCGTTGAGGCCGACCTGGGGCTTGAGCAGGGCCCGGGCCGCCTCCGCCTCCGCCTGGTGGCGGTCGAGGGTGGCGCGCGCCTCGGCAAGGTCGGGCGAGCTCTCCAGGGCCAGTCGGATGACCTCGTCGAGTCGCGGGGAGCCAAAGGCGGTCCACCAGGTGCGCGACCGGGCGCCGGCATCGACCACGACCCGGCTCGGCGTCCGCTCGCCAGCCATGCTGTAGCCCGCTGGTGAAGGCGTCCCGGCGGGGGCGGTGAAGGCGCCGCCCGTGGCGGCGCACCCGCCCAGGAGCACGACGCCTGCGGCCAGGGCCAGGACGGCCGCGGGACGGGGAAGGTCGGGCATGGCCCTACTTCCCGTCACGGCTGGACCGGACGTCGACCTTGACCGTCGCGGACAGTCCCGCCCGGGCCGCCATGTCCGGCGGCGGCTGGTCGAACTCGATGCGCACCGGGAGCCTCTGGGTGACCTTCACCCAGTTCCCGGTGGCGTTCTGGGCGGGCAGGGCGGAAAAGGCCTGGCCGGTGCCGGGGGCGAAGCTGGCGACCCGGCCCTTCAGCCGGCCCTGCGGATAGGCGTCAATGTCGATCTCGACCGGCTGGCCCACCCGCATCCGGGCCACCTGGTCCTCCTTGAAGTTGGCCTCCACCCACGGGCGCCCGGCGAGAAGCCAGAACGCCGCCTGGGAGGCGTTGAGGTAGGCCCCGACCGGCAGCTGGTCGACCCGGGCGACCACGCCGTCCGAAGGCGCCAGCACCTCCGTGTAGGAACTGTTGAGTCGCGCCCGTTCCAGCTGGGCGCGGGCCTGCAGGACGGCGGCCGCCCCCGAGCCTGCCCGGGGATCGCCGCCAAGGGCGGCGAGGGCCCCCGCTGCGGACTGCTCCGCGGCCTTTAGCTGTTCCCGGGCAAGGCGGGCGGCGTGCCGGGCCTGGTCCGCCACCTGCACCGATCCGGCGCCCGCTGCGGCGAGCGCCGCCTGCCGGGTCGCCTCGGCCTCGGCATAGCTGAGGTTCTCCCGAGCCGCCGCGACTTGGGCCTGCTCGCGCCCGTAGGCGGCGCGCTGCTGGGCAACCATCTGCTCCGCGCCGGCCAGCTGCGCTTCGGCGGCCGACAGGGTCGCCGAGGCGTCGCGCGCATCCAGGCGGAAGAGCACCTGGCCCGCCTTCACCGACTGGTTCTCCCGGACATAGATCTCGACAACGCGCCCGCTGATGGACGGGGCCACCGGGGTCTTCGCCACCTGGACGAAGGCGTTGTCCGTTGTCTGGAAGCGTCCCAGGGCCAGGAGATAGACGGCGAGGGCCGCCAGGATCAACAGGGGCCCGCCAAACATGACGATCCAGCGTCTCGGTATGCCCCCGCGTCTGCGGGCGCCGCCCGCCAGCCCTTCCGGCGCCTTGTCGCTCACGCGCCTCTCCCCCGTCTGATCGTGCTGTTCCGGGCCGGCGCCACTAGGGCGGGGCTCCGGGTCCGCTTGTTGAGGGACATGTTCCGCCCAATGCAGGGCGGGAGCAAGCGACCATGTCGTGTTGAAGGCGATTTTCCCACGGCTTTTCTATTACTTAGCCGTTGTGTACTCAGCCGTCCAGAAATGACTTCCCCGATCTCTTGCCTAACGGGCGGGTCGGGCGCAGCCTGTGCCGACGTCTCCGTCGAAGCCCTCCCGTGATGACCCCCAGCCGCCTGCGCGATCTTGTCCGGACCTGGAAGACCGCCGCCGTGGGCGAGGTCCTCCGGGCCCAGCCGGACCTGCTCGGGCATCGCGATCCCCGGGGTCGGAACTGGCTTCACCTCGCTTGCATGGTGGAGCCTGGACCGCCGGAACGGCCCGCCGAGGCGGGTATCGCCACCGCGTCGGTCCTCCTCGATCTCGGCCTCGGCCTCGATGAGCCGGCCTTCTGCGAGGGCGCCTGGCGGGCCACGCCGCTCTGGCATGCAGTCAGCCGCGGGCGGAACCTTGACCTAGCGCGCTTCCTTCTGGAGCGCGG
>CAIMLY010000122.1 GCA_903842425.1 uncultured Alphaproteobacteria bacterium
ACGTATCCGAGGCCGCAGTCCGTGACGCGCAGTCGCACCTGTCCCGGGCGGGGCTCAGGGACCGGTGCCTCGACGAGGCTGTAGCCATCCAGGGAGTCCAGGCTTTTGCCGACGACCTTCTTCATTCCCCGTCCTCCTCAGGCCAGGCCCAGCATGCGCGGCAGGTCGGGCTGGCCGGTGTGGGCCGTCACCCCGCCGTCCACCGCCAGGATGGAGCCGGTCATGTAGCTGGCGTCGTCCGAAGCCAGGAAGGCGACCACGGCGGCGATCTCCTCGGGCCTCGCGAAGCGGCCAATGGGCACCCGGGCGTCCCAGGCCTCGCGCACGCCCTGCATCTCGTTGATGCCGGCGATGATGGGGGTGTCCACCGGACCCGGGCAGACCGCGTTGACGCGGATGTTCTCCCGGGCGTGGTCGATGGCCACCGAGCGGGTCAGGTTGATCACCCCGGCCTTGGCGGCGTTGTAGGCGGCGAAGGAAAAGTCGCCGGCCAGGCCGGAGATGGAGGCGGTGTTGATGATGGCCCCGCCGCCCCGGGCGCGAAGGGCGGGGATCGCCGCCTTGCAGCCGTAGAAGACGGCGGAGAGGTCAATGTCGATCACCCGGCGCCAGTCCTCCACCGGCAGGTCGACGACATTGGAAAAGCTGCCGATCCCGGCGTTGTTGAACAGGATGTCGAGGCCGCCAAAGGCCTGGACGGCGGTGGCGACCATGGCCTCCACGGCGCCGAAGTCGGCCACGTCCACAGCGCGGAACCGCGCCCTGCCCTCGGCCAGCTCCGCCGCAAGGGCCTCGCCGGCCTCGACATTGAGGTCGGCCAGGAGCACGCTCGCGCCCTCGGCATGAAACCGGCGCGCTGCGGCGGCGCCTATGCCCGAGGCCCCGCCGGTAATGACCGCGACCCTGCCTTCGAACCGTCCCATGGGCGCCTCCCGCGTCCGTCCCCTGCGCGCACCCTGCCCCAGGCGATCGGGGAATGCATCCCTGACGCCACGTCAGGGCGCACCCTCCACCCCCGCAAAGCCCCGGGGATTGAAGCGCGCGGCGCGGCGGCCGATGTTCGGGCGCGGAGACCCACATGCTGCTGACCGTCCGGCCCCTGGCCATCGATACCTTCCGGGAGAACCTGGTGCTGCTGTCGCGGGACTGCCGGGCCCTGCGGCCCGAGCGGCTGGCGGGCGTGCGCAAGGTGGAGGTCAGCGCCGGCGGGCGCACCGTGATGGCCGGGGTGGTGATCTGCGACGATCCCGCCCTGGTCGGGCCGGACGAGGCGGGGCTGACCGAGCCGGCCTTCCGGCGGCTGGGGGTCCCGGCCGGGGCCGCCGTCCGGATCACGCCGGCGCCGCCGCCGAAGGGCGCCCCGGCCCTGCGCGCCAAGATCGCGGGGGAGACCCTGACCGCCGCGCAGATCAACGACGTGGTCCATGACCTGGCCGACCACCGATGGTCGGACATCGAGATCTCGGCCTTCCTGGTGGCCTGCGCCAGCTTCATGACCGCGGGGGAGACCCTCGACCTGACCCGGGCCATGGCCGGCGCCGGGCGGCGTCTTTCCTGGAACCGGCCCCTGGTGGCCGACAAGCACTGCATCGGCGGGGTGCCGGGCAACCGCACCTCCCTCATCGTCGCCCCCGTGGTGGCGGCGCACGGTCTCCTCACCCCCAAGACCTCTTCCCGGGCCATCACCTCGCCGGCCGGCACCGCCGACGCCATGGAGGTCCTGGCCCGGGTGGACCTGGACGAGGACGAGATGCGCGAAGTGGTCGAGCGCTGCGGCGGCTGCATCGTCTGGGGCGGGCGGGTGAACCTCTCGCCCGTGGACGATGTCCTGATTTCGGTGGAGCGGCCCCTGGCCCTGGACACCCCCGAGCAGATGGTCGCCTCCATCCTGTCGAAGAAGCTGGCGGCAGGCTCCACCCACCTGGTGCTCGACCTGCCGGTCGGGCCGGGCGCCAAGATGCGCGACCCGGACGCCGCCCTCAGGCTCCGCAAGCTGTTCGAGTTCGTCGGGGACCGGGTCGGGCTCAAGGTCGACGTGGTCCAGACCGATGGCTCCCATCCAGTGGGCCGGGGCGTTGGACCGGTGCTCGAGGTCCGGGACGTCATGGCCGTCCTGCGCGGCCATCCGGACGCCCCCGCCGACCTTGCGGAAAAGGCCGTGCGCCTGGCCGGCCGGCTGATCGAACTGGACCCGGACTGCCCCGGCGGGGCGGGAGAGGCCCGGGCCCGGGAGCTGATCGCCTCGGGCGCCGCCCTGCGGAAGCTGGAGGCCATAGCAGAGGCCCAGGGCCCCTCGCCCCTGGGCGCGGGGCGGCAGCCCGGAAACCGGGTCCACGAGGTCGCCGCCGAGCGGGATGGAACCGTCACGGGGGTGGACTGCCTGCGCATCGCCCGGATCGCCCGCCTGGCCGGAGCGCCGACGGACCCGGGGGCAGGCCTTGACCTCCTCCGGCGCCGGGGCGACCGCGTGCGGAAGGGCGAGCCTCTCTATCGCCTGCACGGAGAGGACGCGGCGGACTTCGCCCTTGCGCGGGAGGCCACCGGCGAGGACAGCGGGTTCTCCGTGTCATGACATCAGCGGTGCACGCCTTTCCGGACAACGCCGCGGCGGCCGGCCGGTTCGCCTCAGCCCTCGGCCTGCCCCTGAGGCTCATCGGGACGCACGTCTTCCCGGATGGGGAATCCCGGCCGACCGTCGAGGCCCGGGCGGGAGAGACCGCGCTTGTCCTGCAGACCCTGGCCCGCCCGGATGGACGGCTCATGCCCCTGCTGCTGGCGGCGGACGCCCTGCGTCGGAACGGCGCCGCGCGGGTCGACCTCGTCGCGCCCTACCTCGCCTACATGCGCCAGGACCGTGTCTTTCATCCCGGGGAGCCCCTCAGCCAGGCGGTGCTGGGACGGATGCTCTCCGGCGCCTTCGATCGCGTCCTGACCCTGGAGGCGCACCTGCACCGCACGCCGGACCTGGCCCGGGTCTTCCCGGGCCGGGAGGCGCTCAATGCGGGCGCCGAGGACATCCTGGCGGCGGGTCTCTCCCGCCTGCGCCCCGGGGTGGACCTGGTGGCCGGCCCTGACGCCGAGAGCCGGGCCTGGGCGGGGGAGGTGGCGCGGCGCCTGGGCGTGGGCGTCCTGGTCGCCGGAAAGACCCGCCACGGCGACCGGGAGGTAAATCTTCAGTACCCGGAGGATCCCGCCGTGCGGGGCGCCCATGTCGCCCTGGTGGATGACATCTGCTCCACCGGCGGAACCCTGGCGGCGGCGGGCCGGGCCCTGAAGGCGGCCGGTGCGGCGCGGATCACGGCGGCGGTGGTCCACGGCCTGCACGACCGGGCGACCGCCAGGCGCCTTGCCGCCGCCGGGATCGACCGGCTGGTGACCACGGACTCGGTCCTGGGTCCCGGCCGGCGCCTGCCGGTCGCCGAAACCCTCGCCCGGGCCTGGCGCGAGCTCGACGCCCGGCCCGGCCCGGACTGAAGGCGCCTCAGATCTCCAGGCAGATCTTCCCGAAGTGCTTCTGGGACATCTGGTGGGCGAAGGCGGCGGCGATGCCGTCGAGAGGGAAGGTGGAATCAATCACCGGACGGATCGTCGAGACCTCCAGGGCCCGGATCATCTCTTCCTGCTCCTGGCGGGAGCCGACCGTCACGCCCTTCACGGCGACGTTCTTCGACATGATCAGGGCGGTCGGCACCTCGCCGGCGAAGCCCGCCAGCACGCCGATCAGCGAGACGTGGCCGCCGATCCGGGTCGCCGTGACGGACTGGGCCAGGGTGCCCGCCCCGCCGATCTCCACCACCACGTCGACACCCCGCCCGCCAGTCAGGGCGGCCGCGGCCGAGCCCCATTCCGGGGTCTGGCGGTAGTTGATCAGGTGGTCGGCGCCGAGGGTCTTCAGCGTCTCGAGCTTCTCGTCCGAGGAGGAGGTCGAGATGACGGTGGCGCCCGCCGCCTTGGCCAGCTGCAGGGCGAAGATGGAGACCCCGCCGGTGCCCTGGGTCAGGACCACGTCGCCGGGCTTGATCCGGGCCTCGACCATCAGGGCGCGCCAGGCGGTGAGGGCGGCGCAGGGCAGGGTGGCGGCCTCGGCGAAGGACCAGCCCGCCGGCATGCGCGTAAAGGCCCGGGCGGGCATGGAGACAAACTCCGCCGCAAAGCCGTCAGCATGGTCGCCAGGCACGCCGATGAGGCGCTCCAGGGCCGGGCCGCCGGTCTCCCAGTTGGGGAAGAAGGCCGAGAGGACCCTGTCGCCGGCGGAAAACCCCGTGACGCCCTCGCCCACGGCGACCACCTCGCCGGCGCCGTCGGACATGGGAATCCGCCCGTCGGCGGCGGGCAGCATGCCGGCGACCACGGCGAAGTCGTGGAAGTTCAGCGAACTGGCGCGGACCCGCACCAACAGTTCGCCGGGACCTGCGACGGGCTGGGCCCGCTCCTCGATGACCAGCTTGTCCAGCCCGCCCGGGGCCTTCACGGCGGCGACTTTCATGGGCCTCTCCCTGCCTGGCCCCTCGGGGCCGATCTGTTCCGGAGGCGCACAATGGACACTCCGGCGCGCACCGCAAGATCACGCAGCGTCACCCCCTTGCCCCGGCGCGGCGGCGGGAGTAACCGGAAGCGGTCAAAGGGGAGTAGCCCTCCGCCATCCCCGGCGGGACCCCGCGTCAACACACTTGGCCGGCATGGCCATGGCGCAGGGAGAGCGGTCCGTCCTTCGGGACGGCGGTTCGGGCGAGACTGATGGCGCTGCGGCCCCGTTCCGTCGGGCGGGGGCTGCTGCGACCATTGGATTTCGCGCCGCCCGACCCGGACCTGACCCTTGGAACCTCTCCTCACCTCCACCGCCGTCGTCACCCTGGCCGAGATCGGCGACAAGACCCAGCTTCTGGCCATCGTCCTGGCGGCGCGCTTCGTGCAGCCCTTTCCCATCGTCGGCGGGATCCTCGTGGCGACCCTGGCCAACCACTTCCTCGCGGCCCTTGTCGGCGCCCAGGCCGCCGCCTTCCTGCAGGGCGACGTCTTCCGCTACATCATCGCCCTGTCCTTCATCGCCATGGCCGCCTGGACCCTCATCCCGGACAAGCTGGACGAGGACGAACCCCTGAAGGCGCCCGCAAGGATGGGGGCCTTCCTGACCACCACGGTGGCCTTCTTCATCGTCGAGATGGGCGACAAGACCCAGCTGGCCACCGTCGCCCTGGGCGCCCGGTTCGAGTCCGCCCTCATCGTCACCCTGGGCACGACCCTGGGCATGATGCTGGCCAATGTCCCGGCCGTCTTCCTCGGCCACGAGATCCTGAAACGGGTGTCCCTGACCCTGGTCCGACGCATCGCGGCGGGCCTCTTCCTGGTCATCGGGCTCTGGATGGTCGTCCAGACGGCGGGCTGGGTCTGAAGCCTGCGCCAAGGCAATGGCTCCCCCAAGGGGGAGCTCCCGGCGAAGCCGGGTGAGGGGGTCAGCGGCGGCGGGGGATGAAGACCTCTGCGCCGGGGCCGACCCTGCGGGCGACGGCGTAGTTCCCAATTTGAGGGCGAGGCTCATCCGCCCGCGGGAGTCCGGGTAGAGGAGAACCGCCCCCTCGGGGACGTCGCTGAAGGTGCGGACGTAGGGGGCGGGCTCAGGCCGGCCGGCCACCATGAGGGGTACGGTCTCGCCCAGCCGCCAGCCCAGGGCGGCGAAGGCCTCGGCGGAGAGGTCGAGGATCAGGTTGCCATAGGGCCCGTCCGTGCCGATCGCCCGTGCGTGGACGCCTTCCGGCCCCACCCGGGGCGGCTTGAGGTCCAGCCGGACCAGGGTCTTCGGGTCGATCGACGGGCCGACCCCGGTCCAGTCGTCGCCCCGGGCCAGGCGGCCGGCGACGGGAGCGAAGATGTCGCGGCCATGGAAGGTGGAGGATCGGCGGGCCCCGATCATCCAGGACTCCGCCATGATCTCCCGGGCCGCCACGAGGGGGTCGGCGGCGTCGAGCAGGGTGACCAGGCCGTTGTCCGGCAGGACCAGGCTCTGCCCCCGGCGGGTGCGGGCCACGATGGCGCGGCGGGTGGAGCCCACGCCGGGATCCACGACGACGACGATCACCGCGTCCGCGGCCAGCCAGGGCGCGGCGCCGGCCAGGAGCCTCGCCCCTGCGGTCACGTCGTAGGGCGGCGCGCGGTGGGTGATGTCGAGGAGCCGGGCCTCCGGGGCGAGGGACAGGATCACCGCCCGGCAGATGGCGACCGCATCGTCGACCTCGTCGAAGTCGGACAGGAAGCCCACCATGCGTCCAGGTGCGGCGCGGGCCATCCCCGGCGCCAGGCCCAGGGCGAGGCTCGCGACCAGCAGGCCCCGGCGCGGAAGTCCCGGCGCCGTCATGCGGCGGGGGCCTTCAGGGCGGCGTAGAGGCGGCGCGGCGAGATCTCGCGCAGGTTCGGGGTCCCGGCGCCCGGGACGCTGCCGTTGAGGTTCTGGACCATGCCGACGAAGACGATGTCGTTCGTCGGGTCGATCCAGAACCAGGTGCCGAAGGCGCCGCCCCAGTAGTAGGTGTCGCGCCCCTGGGGGGTCCCGGCGGCGGCGGGGTCCTGGATGACCGCGAAGTCCATGCCGAAGCCCACCCCGGTCTGGGAGGGGCCGTACAGGTCCACCTTCACCCCGGGCGCCAGGACGCTGCGGCGCATGAGCTTCACCGTCTCCGGCCTGAGGACCCGCGCGCCGGCGAGGGCGCCCCCGTCGAGAAGGGCCTGGGCGAAGCGGAAGTAGTCGGAGGCCGTCGAGAAGAGCCCGCCGCCGCCGGACAGGAAGACCGGCGGCGTGACCGGCAGGGCCTGGGGCGGACCGGCGACGATCCGGCCATCGCGGTAGGTGTGGATGCGCGCCACCCGGGGGGCCTTCGCCGCCGGGACATGGAAGCCCGTGTCGACCATCTTGAGGGGCCCGAAGACGTGGCGGTCGAGGTAGGCGTCCAGGCGCTGGCCCGAAAGCCGTTCCACCACATGGCCCTGGATGTCGACGCTGGGGCCATACCGCCAGTCAGACCCCGGCTGGCAGGCCAGGGGCAGGGCGGCGAGCCGGCGGATCATCTCCTTCAGGTCGCCGGCCCGAAGGCCCGCCTGGGCGTAGCCGGCGCTGACGTCGAAGCCGGCGGTGTGGCTCATCAGCTGGGCCATGGTCATGGGCGAGGCCTGGGGGACGAGGGAGCCGTCGGCGGCCTTCACCTTCAGGCCCTCGAACTCGGGGATGTGTCGGGCGACGGGGTCGTCCAGCTTCCAGAGGCCCTTCTCCCAGAGCTGCATCATGGCGACGCCGATCACCGGCTTGGTCATGGAGGCGATGCGCCAGATCGTGTCGGGCCGGGCCGGGGCGCCGGTGTCCACGTCCGCCAGGCCCCGGGTCTCGAAGTGGAAGACCTTGCCCTTCCGCGCCGCCAGGGTGGTGACCCCCGCCAGCTGGCCGCGGTCCACCAGGTCCTGGAGGTCGGTCGAGAGGGCCATCAGCTTCGCAGGATCAAACCCGGCGGCCTGCGGGGCGGCGAGGGGCAGGGCCGGGGCGGCGGCGTGGGCCGGCCCCCCGAGGGTCGCCAGGGGGGCGGCCGAGGCGGCGGCGAGAAGGTTGCGGCGGGTCAGGCGCATGGGCATGCTTCCGGTGATGAGAACAGGTGCGTCGCCCGCGATCCTGCACGGCCCGGACCGGCCAGCGCAACCTTCACCGGGTCAGGTGCTGGCGGCGGGTCTCGCTGCGGCCCTGCTGGCGACCGCCGGGCCGGCCCTGTCGGCGGGCGTCTGCGCCGGGATCGCCCCGGGCGAAGACCGTCCGCTGCGCAACCTGTCCTACCGGGCGACCGGGCCGGACCTGCCCGCCGCCGTCCACCGCCTCGACCTCTGGCCGGGCGCCAGCCCCCTGCCCGCCCCCCTGGTGGTCTTCGTCCACGGCGGCACCTGGATGCACGGAGGCAAGTACGCCGGCACGCCGCGCCAGGCCCGGGCCTTCCGGGAGGCCGGCTACGCCTACGCCACCGTGAACTACCGCCTGCTGCGGCACGGCCCGCCGCAGGAGGCCGCCCGGGACATCGCCGAGGCCGTCGCCTTCCTGAGGCGGGAGGCGAAGGGCTG
>CAIMLY010000123.1 GCA_903842425.1 uncultured Alphaproteobacteria bacterium
CAACCCCATGCCGAACTTCAAGGGCGCGCGTTTCACCAACGCCCATGAAACCCTGATCTGGGCGGCCAAGGGACGGGGCGCCAAGCGCTACACCTTCAACTACGACGCCATGAAGATGGCCAATGACGAGCTGCAGATGCGCTCGGACTGGACCTTTCCGCTGTGCACGGGCGAGGAGCGGCTCAAGGACGAGACCGGCGCCAAGGCCCATCCCACCCAGAAGCCCGAAGCCCTGCTGCACCGGGTGCTGCTGGCCTCGACCCGGCCGGGCGACATCGTGCTGGACCCCTTCTTCGGTACGGGCACCACCGGGGCGGCGGCGCGCCGGCTGGGCCGCCGGTACGTGGGCATCGAGCGGGAGACGGAGTACGTGGAGCTGGCCCGGGAGCGCATCGGCCGGGTCCAGCCCGTGGCGCCCGAGGATCTCCAGGTCACGGGCCCCCGGCGCGCCGAGCCCCGCGTGCCCTTCGGGCAGATCCTCGAGGCCGGCCTGCTCAGCCCTGGCGACGTCCTGTACTGCCCCAGGGGCGAACGGGCCGCGCGTGTCCGCGCCGACGGCTCCCTCGCCACCGGGGACCTCACGGGATCCATCCACAAGGTGGGCGCCCTGGTGCAGTCGGCGCCGGCCTGCAATGGCTGGACCTACTGGCACTTCCGGACGGACAAGGGCCTGACGCCCATCGATGTCCTGCGCGCCCAGGTGCGCAGTCGCCTGCCGGGCTGAAGCCCTCCCGGTTTTCGCTTTGAGCCTGCGCCGGCCGGGCTAAGCTGGGCGCATGAACCCCCGCATCCTGGTCCTGACCCTGTCGACCTTCGCCTTTGGGTCGACCGCCTTCATCTTTGCGGGCGTGCTGGAGACCATGGCGCACGACCTGGGGGTGTCCACCCCCGTCGCCGGCCAGTTGCAGACCTCCTACGTCGTGGTCTCCGCCCTCTTCGGGCCGCCCCTGGCCTTCCTCCTGGGACGGGCGGACCGGAAGGTCGTCCTGACCTTCGCCCTGGGCTGCGGGGCGCTGGCGAACCTGGCCTGTGCGGCGGCGCCCGGGTTCCAGTCGCTGCTGGTCCTCCGGACACTGGTCGGCCTGGCTGCGGCCATAGCCGGACCCGCCGCCAGCGTCGCGGCGGCGGCCCTGGTCCCGCCCGAGCGGCGCGGCTCGGCCGCGGCCATGGTGATGGGCGGCATGACCATGGCCTTCGTGGTCGGAATCCCCCTGGGCAGCTTCGTCGGCGCCCACTTCGGATGGCGCGCCACCTTCATCCTGGCCGGCGCCCTGACGGCGATCGCCTTCGCGGGGGTCGTCGCCCTGATGCCGTCGGTCCGTCCACCTCCGCCCTCCGCCGCGGGCCGGATCGCCCTCTCCCCCCTCCTGCCCCTCTACGGCGCCACCTTCCTGTCCTTCGCCGCCAACATGACCGTGAACCTGTTCATCGCCCCGGTGGTCCGGGTCGGCGCCGGGGTCACGGGCGCCGGGGTCGGCCTCTTCCAGATGGTGATCGGCCTGGGCTCCATCGTCGGCCTGTCCCTCGGGGGGAGGGCGGGCGACCGCGGCGAGGGCCGCGAGTGGCTGGTCCTCTGCTTCCTGGGCCAGCTGCTGGCCATGAGCCTGCACGTCGCCGCCACGAGCCACCTGACGCCGCCGGGCCTGCCCAGCCAGGTCCTGGTGGCCCTGGCCATCTTCACGGCCTCGACCTCGCTCTTCTCCCTGATGCCAGTGCTGTCGTCGCGCATCATCCACACGAGCAACGGCGCGCCCCTGGCCATGGCGGTCAACGGGTCGGTCAACTCGATGGGCCAGGCCCTGGGTTCGGCGGTGGGAGGTTTCGCCCTCGCCAGCGTAGGGGTTCCCGGGATCCCCCTGTCGGCCATCTTGATCTCGGTCTCCGGCCTGGCCCTGACCGCCCTCTTCATTCCCCGCCGGACATCCCCAGCGCCCGTCGGGCCGCCTTGAGGAAGACGCTGGGCAGGTCCCCCAGCGAGGTCTCCTCCAGCCATTCCACCCCGGGCGCGGCGCCCTCTGCAGACAGCACCTTCAGCGTCAGCCGGAAGTGGGTGAAGACATGATCCACCGAACCCGCCTCCCGCCAGGGCAGGTCGGCCGGGGCGGCGGCGGCGACCTGGCCGGGATCCGGGCCGGTCGCGGTCCACGGCGTGCCGGGCAAGCCCAGCATGCCGCCCAGCAGCCCCCGGGGCGGGCGCCTCACGACGGCGATCCGTCCGGCCTGGCGCAGGACGAAGGCCACCCCGGAGCGCTCCGGCCGGGCTACGCGGGCGGCCTTCCGAGGCCAGGTCTCCGGCGTCCCGGCCGCAAGCGCCGCACAGGCCCCGGCGGCGGGGCAAAGGTCGCAGCGGGGCGAGCGGGGCCGGCAGACGGTCGCGCCAAGGTCCATCAGGGCCTGCGCCCAGTCGCCGGGCGCGCCCGCATGGACCAGGCCCGCCGCCAACTCCCGGAGCCGGGGCCGCGCAGCCGGCAGGGGCGTCTCGACGGCGAAGAGGCGGGACATGACCCGCTCCACATTGCCGTCCACCACGTTGGCGGCGCGGTCGAAGGCAATCGCCGCCACCGCGGCCGCCGTGTAGGGGCCTACACCGGGCAGGCCCAGCAGGCCCGCCTCGGTATCCGGGAACCGGCCGTCGAAGCGGTCCCGGACGGCGCGGGCGCAGGCCAGCAGGTTACGGGCTCGGGCGTAGTAGCCAAGCCCCGCCCAGGCCGCCATGACCTCGGGGTCCCCGGCGTCCGCCAGGGCGGTGACGGTGGGCCAGCGGCGCAGGAAGGTCTCGTAGTACGGCGCGGCGTGGACCACGGTGGTCTGCTGCAGCATGACCTCGGACAGCCAGACCCGGTAGGGATCCGGCGCTGCGGTCCCTGCCGGCGCTCCGGGCGGTCGCCGCCAGGGAAGGGCCCGGGCGTTGGCCCGGTACCACTCGAGAATTCGGTCCTGAAGGCCTTCGGCGTCCATCCTGCAAGACTAGTCGGATTTGCGGCCTGCCGGAATGCGGCGCGGGCGGGGACTCGCCGCCGCCCCGCATCCGGCGCTAGAGTGTCGACATGCCGAGCCGGAGACTGCCCACCCTCGCCGAGGCCGCGGAGATCCTCACCCGCAGGCGCACCCGACCGGCGCGGCGCCCGGCGCCGCCGGCCGGCCGCAGCCTGACCCCTCTGCTGAAATCCCTGGACGAGAGGTTTGGACAGGGGCCCGGCGCCCTGCAGGCCCGCTGGCCGGAGATCGTCGGCGCAGACCTCGCCCGACGGACTGAGCCCGTGAAGCTGTCGGCGCCCCGGGGCGGGGCGCCCGGCGTCCTGGAGATCCGCGTCGCCGGACCTTCGGCGACCCTGGTCCAGCACCGCAGCGCCGAGATCCTGGAGAGGGTGAACCTCTTCCTTGGCGCCGGCGCGGCGGGCCGACTTCGCGTGGTCCAGGGACCCCTCCGGATCCGGACCGCCAAGGCGCCCTCCCAGGTCGCCGTCCGGCGCCGGGCGCCGCCCCTCGACGCCGCCATCGAGGCCGACCTGACCCGCGAGGCGGCCCCCGCCCGAACCGAGCGGCTGAAGCGCGCCCTGGTCACCCTGGGCCGGTCCGTCCACAGAAACCCGCCCGACAGCCCCTGAGCGCCCCGGGCCGCCGTGCCCGGGGACCGAGAATCGGGCTCTAATCCCTTTTCAATCCCATTCCGGAGGCGACATGTCCCGCTTCAGCCCCCTCGCCATCGCCGCCCTGGCCGGCGCGCTTCTGATCTCCGCCTGCAGCCGCGGCCCCGCCCCGGCGACGGACGACATGACCCTCGGCGACCCCAATGCCGCCGTGAAGATGGTCGAGTACGCCTCGGCCAGTTGCACGCACTGCGCCACATTCAACAACGAGGTCTTCCCGGCCTTCAAGACGAAGTACATCGACACGGGCAAGGTGCACTACACGCTGAAGGAGTTCCTCACCCCGCCCAACGAACTGGCGGCGGCGGGCTTCCTGACGGCGCGCTGCGCCGGCAAGGATCGCTACTTCACCGTTCTGGACGCCATCTTCCGCAACCAGCAGGAGATCTTCCAGACCGGCGACATGCGCGGCGTGCTGCTTCGCGTGGCCCAGTCCGCGGGCCTGACCGAGGCCCAGTTCAACGCCTGCATCACCGACGAGGCGGCCCTCAAGGCCCTGAACGACCGGGTCGAGCGGGCCGTGAAGCAGGACCGGATCACCGGTACGCCCGCCTTCTTCATCAACGGCAAGTCGATCGGTGAGGGCGAGATCAGCCTGGCGGCCCTCGAGAAGGCCGTCGCCGAAGCCGCGAAATAGGCGGACCGGGAGGTCAGGTGCAGTTCCAGCGGCTCAGGCTCTCAGGCTTCAAGTCCTTCGTCGATGCGACGGAACTGCGCATCGAGCCCGGAATCACGGGGATTGTCGGACCCAACGGCTGCGGGAAGTCCAACCTGCTGGAAGCCCTGC
>CAIMLY010000124.1 GCA_903842425.1 uncultured Alphaproteobacteria bacterium
CCCGAATCCATGTTCCGCGACTGGCAGGCGCCGATCCCCCCATCCTTCTGGATCACGCATTCGAGGGTGAGTCGGCCGCTCAGCTTTTGGTCGCGGGCCGACTGCGGATAGGCCGCCCAGATGTCCGAGGTGCTTGGCGTCTCCGTCCATGGCACGCGGGAGAGAACCTTGAACCGAACCTCACCTGGCGCCAGGCCGCCGGCGATCCGGCTTCCCGTTGACGCTGATGGCTTGGGAAATGTGATGGGAATCGTCAGGTCTTGGTATTCCACCGGCTTGCCGTCCTTGATGGCCGGGGTCATGAGCATTTGCGGAATCACGGCCAGGGCCGCCTGGCCGAAGCCGACGCCCGGCGGATCCTCGGAAAGGATCTTGCATCCGGTCAGAGCACCCGTGGCGGTAACCCGACAGGACAGCCGGACCTTGCCGCCCAGACCGGCGGCCATGGCGGCCTGGGGGAAGACGGCGAGGAAGTCCTGCTCACTCGGAACACGCTTCCAGTTGGGGGTCTTGTCCACCTCCTGCTCCGCGCTCGCCGGAGCCGGCCCCATCGCAAGGCTGAGTGCAAGGACCGTCACGGCCATTGTCAGCAGCTTCATGATCATCGCCCTCCCCTGAGCCGTCGCCGTCACGATCCCAAGCGTGATGCTTGGCAGAAACCCAGAACAGGCGAAATCACGAATGCGTCAGGCCTCGCCTTCCGGTCATTGACGGGCGCGGCCCGGGCGAAGACCCTGTACCTAGGAGGAATGACGACCAATGCCGGGATGCACCAGATGGTCCGCACCGCTACTGCTGGCTCTGGTCTCAGGCTTGGCGCTGACATCCTGTTCCATCAGTGAAATCTCCCGAGGTCGCAGCGCGGATGACAGGGACCTTCCGCCCAGCCTGGCCGAAGCCCTGCGAACGGGCAAATGCCCCTACGTGATCGAGCACCGCACAGAGACCCGCATCTTCTTTGTCAGGGTGAAGTTCAAGCAGAGCTTCAAGTGCTCGGCTGAGAATCGCTCCGCCATCGGCGGCGGCGAGGAGAGCTAGGGAGCGGCCCGCCGCGACGACGCCCGCCTGGCCGGCGTGATCGCCCGGGCGATCGTGGGTGATCCGGAGACCGTACGCCGGGGTTTGGCGCAGAAGGCTGAGGCGACCGGGGCGGACGAGCTGTTCGTCATGGCCGTGGGGCCGGACCTGGACAGCCGGGTGCGGTCGCTGGAGTTGATCAAGGGGGGGTGAGGGTCGGGGCGCCAGCGGGCGGTTGAGCCGCTGTTGACCCCTCTGCCGCAAGCCGACATCGTCCAACCTAGGGCGTGGAGGCGAAGCTCATGGGATGGGGACGTGAAGGAACAACCCGAACGACACTACTGGCGTTCACCTTCCTATTGGCGGGATGCGGGGTGGACAGCCGGATTGAGGACCGCCTCGACGCCATCGGCGATTCCCTAAAGGCCAAGAGGGTCATTTCCGCTGCGATCCGGGACGGACGCTGCAAGGACGCCCGCGCCGTGGCCCTGGCGGTCTCGGAAGGCGATCTCGCTAAGAAGATCGCGGCGACGTGCAAGCCCGACCCGAACCGGAGGGGCTTCCCGACCGATCCCGCCGAAGCGGAGATCGATGTCCTGGGCGACGCCAAGCCCCCGACCGGGAACCGCGCCCCGGACTGGCGCTACATGCCTTCCGTCGAGGTCATCCAGTTCTTGTATCCCAAGGCCGCCCGAAGGGCCGAGGTGGAGGGGCGCGTCGCCGTGCAATGCACCCTGGATGCGGAAGGAACCCCACACGACTGCAAGACCATTTCAGAGACCCCCTCCGGACACGGATTCGGGGCCGCGGCCCTGAAGGTCGCGAACCTCTGCGAATTCCTCCCCGCCAGGAGAAATGGCGAGGCCATCGCCTCTACGGTTCGCATCCCGATCAGCTTCAGGATGCCGGAATAGACGTCCGGTCCGGGTGATGCTCCAGGGTGTCGCCCACAGCGGAGGTGGACCCCGCAGCGGGACGGAGGGGGGCGGAGGGGCCATTCACCCCCTCACCCGGCTTCGCCGGGAGCTCCCGTTGGGGGAGCAGTTTACGGACCTCAGACCGCCACCGTCGCCGCCGGGCGGGCG
>CAIMLY010000125.1 GCA_903842425.1 uncultured Alphaproteobacteria bacterium
CCGGGGCGCCGATTCCCGTGCGGAGAGCCTGAGACCCCGGGGCGGCCGGCGTCAACGCAGGGGGCCGGATCGCCTGTGGATGGATCACCGCCCGCCCCATGGACGCCGGAGGCCGGCAGGGCCATATGCCGGCTGCCGCCCCGGGAGTCCCGCCATGTCCCCCCTGCCCGTCGTCCGCACCGTGCCCGACCTCCGAGCCGCCACCGCCGCCTGGCGGCGGGACGGCCTGACACTCGCCTTCGTCCCCACCATGGGCGCCCTGCACGAGGGCCACCTGTCGCTGGTCCGCCAGGGCCTTGCGCGCTGCGACCGGGTCATCGCCTCGATCTTCGTCAATCCCACCCAGTTCGGCCCGGGCGAGGACCTGGCCGCCTATCCCCGGGACGAGGCGGGGGACGCCGGAAAGCTGGCCTCCGCAGGCTGCCATCTCCTGTTCGCCCCGACGGCGGACGAGATGTACCCGCCAGGGGCGGCGACGGTGGTGACGGTCTCCGGTGTCTCCGGCCCCCTGGACGGCGAGGCCCGGCCCGGCCACTTCGCCGGGGTCGCCACCGTGGTGGCCAAGCTCCTCAACCAGGTGCGGCCCGACGTCGCGGTGTTTGGCGAGAAGGACTACCAGCAGCTGCAGGTGATCCGGCGGATGGCCTCAGACCTCGACCTGGGCGTCGAGATCCTGGGAGCCCCCACCGCCCGGGCGGCGGACGGCCTCGCCCTGTCGTCGCGAAACGCCTACCTGACAGAAGACGAGCGCCGCCGGGCGCCGGACCTGGCCGCCGCCCTGGCCGAAGCGGTCCTGGCCCTGCGGGCCGGGGTCCCGGTGGCGGAGGCCGAGGCGCAGGCGCTCGCCCGCGTGAAGGCGGCAGGCTTCGGCCCCGTGGACTACCTGGAGGTGCGGGACGCCGGCGACCTGTCGCGGATGGGCCCGGGACCCCTGCCCCCCGGCCGCCCGGGCCGGATCCTCGCCGCCGCCCGCCTGGGACGGGCCCGGCTCATCGACAACATGGCGGTCTGAGGCCGCCTACCAGGCCCCCGCCTCGCGCAGCCGCCGGGCCAGGTCGTCGGGCAGGTCCCCTCCGCCGGTCTCGTCCAGGTCGGGCGGGGCGTCGGCAGGATCAAGGTATCGCCAGCCCTGGAAGGCCCGCCGGGGCGTCGGCGCCACCCGGATGATGCGCGGCTCCAGGTCGATCCGGCAGTGGCTCTCGCCGCCCGCCTCCACCCGGCCGACGGAGAGGATTCGCTGGCGGCACAGGATCAGCCCGCGGAAGATCCGGTAGAGCGACCCGCCGTCCAGCAGTTCCTCCGCCCGCTTGGGCGCCATGCGGGTGAACAGGGGCCAGGGATCGGGGCTGTCCTGGTGCCAGGCGACGAGGTCCTCGATGGTGTCGCAGCCCACGCAGAGCCGTATCATGTGCAGGGTCACGTCGTCTCGCCCCGCACCCGGGCCAGGGCCTCGCCCTCGCGCACCTGGTCGCCGACGGCGGCCGAGAGGTTCTCGACCACCCCGTCGAAGGGGGCGGCCAGGCCATGCTCCATCTTCATCGCCTCGATCACCACCAGGATGTCGCCCCTGGCCACCCGGGCGCCCTCGGCGACCGGAACGGCGACGACCTTGCCGGGCAGGGGCGCGCTGACCGAGCCGTCGCCCGCCGCCGCCGCCCCGCCCTCGCGGTCCGGGGGGCTTGCAGCGAAGGCGAAGGCCGAGCCGCCCTCGAAGAGAACCAGGGAGTCGCCGGCGTCGAGGAGGTCGGCCTCCTCGGGCCCGGCGTCGAGGTCGGCGACAAGGGGCTGGCCGTCGCACCAGATCCGCACCCGGTCACGGGGCGGCGCGTTGAGACGGAAGCCGGCCAGTCCGCTGGAGGGTGCGCTCGCGCCCTCCGCGGAGAGGGCCGAAAGGGCCGCGGCGGCGGCGCTGGCGAGGCCCGCCGAAGGCTCCGGCGCGGCGGCCAGGCGGTCCAGCCGCTCGCCGATGAAGCCGGTGTCGATCCGTCCCGCCAGGAAGTCGGGATCGTCCAGGCACCGGGCCAGGAAGGCGGCGTTGGTCTTCAGGGGCCAGGTCTCAACCCCGGCGCAGGCTTCGGCCAGGACCTCCGTCGCCCCCTCCCGGGTCGGCGCCCAGGCGATGAGCTTGGCGATCAGGCTGTCGTAGTACGGCCCCACTTCGTCCCCGGCCTCGACACCGGAGTCGATCCGCACCCCCTCCGGCAGGGAGAGGTGCTCCAGCCGTCCGGTGGAGGGGATGAAGCCCCGCTCGGGGACCTCGGCGCAGAGCCGGGCCTCCAGGGCCCAGCCGCTCAGGGTGATCCGGTCCTGGGACAGGGGCAGGGGCTCGCCGGCGGCGACCCGGAACTGCCATTCCACCAGGTCGACGCCGGTGACCGCCTCGGTGACCGGATGCTCGACCTGCAGCCGGGTGTTCATCTCCATGAACCAGATGCGGTCGGCGCGCAGGCCGTCCCGGGCGTCGGCGATGAACTCCACCGTGCCGGCGCCGACATAGTCCACGGCCCGGGCGGCGGTCAGGGCGGCGGCGCACACGGCCGCGCGCACCTCTTCGGTCATGCCGGGGGCCGGGGCCTCCTCGATCACCTTCTGGCGGCGGCGCTGCAGGGTGCAGTCGCGCTCGAACAGGTGGACGAGGCCGCCGTGGGCGTCGCCGAAGACCTGAACCTCGATGTGCCGGGGCGCCTCGATGCAACGCTCCAGCAGGACCCGGTCATCCCCGAAGGCGGCCAGGGCCTCCCGCCGGCAGGCCGCCAGGGCGGGCGGGAAGTCTGCGGCGGCGTCCACCCGGCGGATGCCGCGCCCGCCACCGCCCGCCGCGGCCTTGATCAGGACCGGCCAGCCCAGGTCGCGGGCCGCCGCCAGCAGGGTCGCCTCGCGACCGTCATCCCCCTGCCAGCCAGGCGTGACCGGCACGCCGGCTTCGATCATCCGCTCGCGGGCCGAATCCTTTAGGCCCATGGCGCGGATGGCCTGGGGCGAAGGCCCGATCCAGATGAGGCCGGCCGCCTGCACCGCTTCGGCAAAGGCCGCGTTCTCGGACAGGAAGCCGTAGCCCGGATGCACGGCCTCGGCCCCGCTCTCCAGGGCCGCGGCGACCAGGTCCGGAATGGACAGATAGCTGTCGGCCGCCGGCGCCGGACCGATGCGCACGGCCCGGTCGGCCTCCCGGACATGGGCGGCGTCCAGGTCGGCGTCCGAGCAGACAGCCACCGTCTCGACCCCCAGCCGGCGGGCGGTGCGGAAGATCCGGCGGGCGATCTCGCCCCGGTTGGCGACAAGGACGGAGCGGAACACGGGCCGGGTCAGCCCTGTCCGGCCCAGGACGGGGTCCTGCGGGCCAGGAAGGCGGCCACGCCCTCGCGGCCCTCGTCGCTGACCCGGGCCTGGGCGATCCGCCGGGCGGTGTCCTCCATGACGGCGTGGTCGATCTCCCGCCAGGCGACGGCGTCCACCAGGGCCTTGGAGGCGGCGATGGCGCCGGGGGCGCAGGCCATGGCCTCGCCGGCGATGCGGTCCGCCGCGGTGGCGAGGGCGGCGGCGTCCTCGACCAGCTCGCTGACCAGGCCCAGGCGCAGGGCCTCGTCGGCGTCGAAGATCCGGGCCGAGGCGAACAGGCCGCGGGACGCCCGCGGGCCGATGGCGGCCACGATGTAGGGGCTGATGGTGGCGGCGATCAGGCCCAGCCGGGCCTCGGAGAAGCCGAACTTCGCCCCCCGCTCGGCCACGGCGATGTCGCAGGCGGCGGCGAGGCCGCAGCCCCCGCCCCAGGCGCCGCCCTGCACCAGGGCCACGGTCAGGGCCGGGATGTCCCAGAGGGATTTCAGCATCCGCGCCAGGCCCATGGCGTCGTCGCGGTTCTCCGCCTCGGTCCAGTGGGCGGCGTCGCGCATCCAGTTCAGGTCGGCCCCGGCGGAGAAGACCTTGCCGGCGCCGCGCAGGAAGACCACCCGGACGCCCTCCGCGGCCTTGAGGGTCTCGAAGGTCTCGTGCAGGGCGCCGATCAGCTCGGCGTTGAAGCTGTTGCGGGCGTCCGGCCGGTTCAGGGTGACCACGGCCACGCCCTCCTGGGTGGTGTCCAGATGAACAAGGTCCGAGGTGGCGTCGCTGTCGAGGCCCTGCACCAGGGGATGGTCGATGGGATTGGGCATGGAGGAGCTCCGGGTACGGGGGTCGGTCACATTCGGAAGACGCCGAAGCGCGTCGGCGCAACGGGGGCGTTCAGGGCGGCGGACAGGGACAGGCCCAGGACATCGCGGGTCTGGGCCGGGTCGATGATCCCGTCGTCCCACAGCCGGGCAGTGGCGAAGTAGGGGTCGCCCTCAGCCTCGTAGCGCTCGCGGACCGGCGCCTTGAAGGCCTCTTCCTCGTCGGCGGGCCAGTCGCCGCCCCGGGCCTCGATCCCGTCGCGCCGGATCGTCGCCAGCACGCTGGCGGCCTGCTCGCCGCCCATGACCGAGATGCGGCTGTTGGGCCAGCTCCACAGGAAGCGCGGCGAATAGGCCCGTCCGCACATGCCGTAGTTGCCCGCCCCGAAGGAGCCGCCGATCAGGATGGTCAGCTTGGGGACCTCGGCGCAGGCCACGGCGGTGACCAGCTTGGCGCCGTCCCGGGCGATGCCGCCGGCCTCGTAGCGGCCGCCGACCATGAAGCCCGAGATGTTCTGCAGGAACAGGAGGGGGATTCCCCTCTGGCAGGCCAGCTCGATGAAGTGGGCGCCCTTGAGCGCGCTCTCCGAGAACAGGATGCCGTTGTTGGCCAGGATGGCCACCGGATAGCCCCAGATCCGGGCGAAGCCGCAGACCAGGGTCTGGCCGTAGAGGGCCTTGAACTCGTCGAAGGCCGAGCCATCGACGATCCGGGCGATCATCTCGCGGACGTCGTAGGGCGCGCGCACGTCCTGCGGGATGACCCCGTAGAGCTCCTCCGGGTCGAAGAGGGGCGGACGGGGATCGGCCAGGACCGGGCCTTCGGGGCGGCGGGTGTTGAGGCCCGCGACGATGCGGCGGACGATGGCCAGGGCGTGCAGGTCGTCCTCGGCCACGTGGTCCACCACCCCTGAGCGCCGGCCATGCACGTCGGCGCCGCCGAGGTCCGAGGCCGAGATGACCTCGCCGGTGGCCGCCTTCACCAGGGGTGGGCCTCCCAGGAAGATGGTGCCCTGGCTCTCGGGCCCGGTCCCGCGGACGATGACGGTCTCGTCGGACATGGCCGGGACATAGGCGCCCCCCGCCGTGCACGAGCCCATGACGCAGGCGATCTGGGCGATCCCCCGGGCGCTCATCCGGGCCTGGTTGAAGAAGATGCGCCCGAAATGGTCGCGGTCGGGAAAGACCTCGGCCTGGTGCGGCAGGTTGGCCCCGCCGGAGTCCACCAGGTAGACGCAGGGCAGGTTGTTCTGCTCGGCGATCTCCTGGGCCC
>CAIMLY010000126.1 GCA_903842425.1 uncultured Alphaproteobacteria bacterium
CGTGGTCCTGCTGACCGTCGGCGGGAATGACACCACCCGCAACACCATCACCGGGTCGGTCTACGCCCTGAACAAGAACCCGGACCAGTACGCCAAGCTGCGCGCCAACCCGGACCTGATCCCCTCCATGGTCTCCGAGACCATCCGCTGGCAGACCCCCCTGGCCCACATGCGCCGGCGCGCCCTGGCGGACTACGAGCTGGGCGGCAAGCAGATCCGCAAGGGCGACAAGGGCGTCATGTGGTACGTCTCCGGCAACCGGGACGAGGACGTCATCGAGACCCCCGACGCCTACATCATCGACCGGCCCCGTCCGCGCCAGCACCTGTCCTTCGGCTTCGGCATCCACCGGTGCGTCGGCAACCGCCTGGCCGAGCTGCAGCTGCGGGTGATCTGGGAAGAGATCCTCAAGCGGTTCCCCGAGGTGGTCGTGGTCTCCGAGCCGCGCCGCGTCTTCTCATCCTTCGTGAAGGGCTACGAGTCCCTGCAGGTGATGATCCCCCGCCGGCTCTAGGATCGGGCTGTGGGTCAACGGCCCCTCAGCTGACCCCCTCCGCCGCGCTGCGCGCGCCACCTCCCCCTGATGGGGAGGAACTATTGAGCGCATTGCTCCCCCAAGGGGGAGCTGCCGGCGAAGCCGGCTGAGGGGGTCAACGGAGTTTCAGCCCAGCTTGCGCCGGAAGAGGCTGTTCAGCCGCTCCCAGTGACGCTCCGCGGCGGCCTTGTCGTAGACCGGGCGCTGCGGGAAGGCGAAGCCGTGATGGGTGCCCGGATAGGTCTCAACCTCGGCGTCGACCCGGTCGGCCTTCAGGGCGTCGGC
Organism: uncultured Alphaproteobacteria bacterium; assembly: GCA_903842425.1. GTDB lineage: Bacteria > Pseudomonadota > Alphaproteobacteria > Caulobacterales > Caulobacteraceae > Phenylobacterium. Next base: position 821 of record CAIMLY010000126.1, read on the forward strand.
AAGGGCCGCGACCGTCTCGGGCGGCGCCCAGACATCCTCCTCGGCGCAGGCGTAGTAGAGCTCCGCCCGGGCCAGGCGGGAGGTGCGATGGGGGCTGTCATCGGCCTCGGTGACCAGCTGGGTGCCATAGACCGAGGCGGCGGCGAAGACCCGCTCGGGATGCCGGGCGGCGAGGCTGATCGCATAGCGCCCGCTCATGCAGTAGCCCACCGCGCCGACCCGGCTGACATCGGCGGCCGGATCGGCCCCGGCAAAGGCCAGGAGCCCCTCGGCGTCGGACATGACGAGGTCGATGTTCAGGCTGTTCATGAGCTGGAACATCTGCTTTCGCGCAGGGTGGTCCGGATCCGGCGGGATGGGGCCGATCTCCATCACCCCAGCCCGGTAGTACAGGTTGGGCAGGAGCACGTAGTAGCCGCCGGAGGCCAGCCGGCGGGCCATGTCCCGCAGTTCCTCCCGGATCGCCGGCGCATCCATGAAGAAGACGATGACGGGATGCGGTCCGTCCCGTTCGGGATGGACGATGAAGGTCGTGGTCGCGCCGTCGCGGGTGGCGATGTCGATCTGGCGTTCAATCATGGCGGGCTCCGAGGTCCGGCGTCAGGGGATCAGCAGACAGGATCTCGCCAGGGAAACCCGCGTCAACTCCCGACGGCGGGCGAAGACCTTCATCGCCTCGGTGGTCGGATCCCGGCTGGCCTGCCATTCGCCAAGGTCCCTGTACCGGGTCATCAGCAACAGGCGGCGGGCGCCCTGGCTTCGGTCGAGGTCCGACTCCTCGGCCAGGAACAGGCCAAAGATCCGGGCGTCGAACCGGGACTCGAAATCCGGCCAGGCCTCGACCGAGAGGGACACGAACTCATCGGCGACAGGAGCGTCGATATTGAACCAGTTGTGGACGTAGACGCCCCCGGGCAGGGGCGCGGCGCCGGCGGAGGGCCGGGCGGTGGGCGCCAGACGGGTCCGCAGCGCAGAGACCACGCCCTCCGCCCGTGTCGCCGCCAGGGCGGCTTCCCCTTCGAGGGCGGGAAACAGGGCCAGGACCGTGTTGGACGGATAGCCCAGCAGCGGTGAGAAGACGGCGATTGGCGGCGCCGGCGCACGGCGGAGAGCCTGGGCGGTCCTGGCGACGGCGTCGCGTTCCCGCCCGAGGCTCAACTCAACATAGTCGTACATCTCTCACCCCCTGGCGCGGCGCCGGTGAACCCGTCCGCCGGCTGGAACCCACACAGGCGGAAGCCTGCCGAACCTCAGAAGTTTGCTCTCTGGGAGAGCCCGCCGTCGACGACCATGTTGATGCCGGTCGTAAAGGCCGACCGCGGGCTGCAGAGGAAGACCGTCGCAGCGGCGACCTCCTCGGGCGTCGCCATCCTGCCGGTCGGGTTGCGCTTGAGCATCTGCTCAAAGAAGGCGGGCATGCCCGCCTTGACGTTCCCCCAGACGCCGCCCTCGAAGAAGACCGTCCCCGGCGAGACCACATTGCAGCGCAGGCCCCTGGGCGCGCCTTCCCGGGCGACGCCCTTGGCGAAGTGGATCTGGGCCGCCTTCATGGCGCCATAGGCCGAAGGCGCGGCGGCCTCGGCGGCCGAGATGGACGAGATCAGCACCACGGCGGCGTCGCCGGTCTTCTTGGCCGAGGCTTCCAGGAAGGGGCGGGCCGCGTCCAGGGCGTTGACTGCGCCCAGGATATCCACCTCGAACATGGCCTTCCAGTCCTCGGGCCGGGCGCCCTGCACGAGGGCGCTGGCGTTGGAGACCAGGATGTCGACGCCGCCAAGGGCCTCGGCGGAAGCCTTCACGAAGCCCTGGAGCGCTGCGCCGTCGGCGATGTCCACCGCCTGGCCGAAGGCCTTGACGCCGCGCGCCTGGAGTTCGGCGACCGCCGCGGAGACCTCGTCGGCCTTGCGCGCGCAGATGGCGACGTTCACGCCCTCGTCGGCGAAGAGGTCGGCGATCGCCCGCCCGATTCCACGGGTCGCGCCCGTGACGATGGCGGTCTTGCCCTTGAGTCCCAGATCCATGTCGCTCTCCCTCGGAGGGGCGCGCATTCCTTGTGGCGCAGCCCGGTTCAGGCGCTATGTAAACCCGCCGCGCGGGAAAGCCGAGATGCTCGACCAGTTTGATCCCCGACTCGACGCCGATTTCGCCGCCGTGGACCCTGCCGTCCTGCGTGCGCGGCTCGAGCCTCTCCTGCCCGCCGGCGGGTTGCTGACCCGCCTGGAGGCGATCCGGCCCTACGAGAGCGACGGCCTGCCCGCCTATCGCGCCCTGCCCGCCGCCGTCGCCCTGCCCGAGACCGTAGAACAGGTGGCCGCAGTCCTGAAGGCCTGCCGGGACCTGGGGGTCCCGGTGGTCGCCCGGGGCGCCGGAACCGGCCTCTCCGGCGGCGCCCTGCCCTTCCCCGGCGGCGTCCTTCTCGTCCTGTCCAAGTTCTCCCGCATCCTCGGGATCGACCCCGTCGCCATGACCGCCCGCGTGCAGCCGGGGGTCCGCAACCTGGCGGTCTCGGAGGCCGCGGCTCCCCACGGCCTTTTCTACGCCCCGGACCCCTCCTCCCAGCTGGCCTGCTCCATCGGCGGCAATGTCGCGGAGAATGCGGGTGGCGTTCACTGCCTGAAGTACGGCCCGACCGTGCACAACATCCTCTCCGCCCAGGTGGTGACCCTGGACGGCGAGATCCTGACCCTCGGCGGTCCGGCGAGCGACGCCGCCGGCTACGACCTCATGGCCCTCTTCACCGGGTCGGAGGGGCTCCTCGGGGTGGTCACCGAGGTGCTCCTCAGGCTCCAGCCCCTGCCCGAGACCACCCGGCTGATCCTCGCCGCCTTCGACGACGTGGGCCGGGCCGCCGGGGCGGTGGCGGCCATCATGGCGGCGGGGGTGGTGCCGGCCGGACTTGAGATGATGGACGGCCCGGCCCTGCGGGCGGCCGAGGATTTCGCGGGCGCCGGCTATCCCCGGGACGCCGCGGCCATCCTGCTCTGCGAGATCGACGGCCAGGCCGAGGACGTCGCCGAGGAGATCGAGCGGGTCTCCGGCCTCCTTCGCGGGGCTGGCGCAACCGAGGTGCGCATCGCCCGGGACGAGGCCGAGCGCCGGCGCTTCTGGGCGGGCCGCAAGGGCGCCTTCCCCGCCATGGGACGTCTGGCGCCCGACTACTACTGCATCGACGGGACCATCCCGCGGAAATCCCTGCCCTTCGTCCTGGCCGAGATGGGCCGGCTGTCCGAGGTCCATGGCCTGGGGGTGGCCAATGTCTTCCACGCGGGCGACGGCAACCTGCACCCCCTGATCCTCTACGACGCCAACCTGGAGGGCGACCTCGAGAAGGCCGAGGCCCTGGGCGGCGCTATCCTGGAGCTCTGCGTCTCGGTGGGGGGCTCGATCACCGGCGAGCACGGGGTCGGCCGGGAAAAGATCAACCAGATGTGCGTCCAGTTCAGCGAGGCCGAGGTCAACGCCTTCCACGCCCTCAAGGCCGCCTTCGATCCCCTGGGCCTGCTCAATCCCGGCAAGGCCATCCCCACACTCGCCCGCTGCGCCGAGTACGGCGGAATGCATGTCCACAAAGGAGCCCTTCCCTTTGCCCACCTCGAACGGTTCTGACACCGACCTGACGGCGGCCCTGGCCGAGGCGGTGCGGGCGGCGGCGTCGGAACGGACTCCGCTGGAGATCCGCGGGGCCGGGACCCACGCCGGGATGGGCGGGCCCGTGGCCGGGATTCCGCTGGCGATGACGGGACATCGGGGGGTAGTCGACTACGATCCAGCCGAGCTGGTCCTGACCGCCCGGGCGGGAACGCCCCTCTCGGAAGTCGAGGCCCTGCTTGCGGAGAACGGCCAGATGCTGGCCTTTGAGCCGCCGCGCCTCGGATCCGGCGGAACCCTGGGCGGCGCGGTGGCCACAGGACTGTCGGGCCCCCGGCGGCCCTTTACCGGCGCCCTGCGCGACTATGTCCTGGGCGCACGGATCCTGGATGGCCGGGGCCAGGCCCTGCGGTTCGGCGGCACGGTCTTCAAGAACGTGGCGGGGTTCGACGCCTTCCGGCTGATGGCCGGCGCCCATGGGACCCTTGGCGTCCTCCTCGACATCTCCCTGAGGGTTGTTCCCCGTCCTGCCGTGGAGGCCGCTAGGGTCCTGGACCTGCCCTCGGGGGAGGCCCTCCGGAAGGTCGCCGACCTGATGCGTCGTCCCCTGCCCCTGTCGGGCGCCTTCCATGACGGCCGAAGGCTGCACCTTCGCCTGTCCGGCGGACCCGCGGGCGTAGAGGCCGCCGTCGCCCGGATCGGCGGCGAGGCGGCGGATCCTTGGGGTTGGGACGCCATCCGGGACCTGGCCCATCCGGTTCTCGCCGGGGGCCAGGGCCTGTGGCGGATCTCCCTGCCCCGGACGGGCCCGGCGGGAGACTTCGCCGACCTGCCCTGGGACCAGGGCGGCGGCGTCCGCTGGCTCGCCGCGGAGACGCCCTCGCCGGGCGCCTGGGACCAGGCGGCGGCCCTTGGCGGACACATCGAACGGATCCGGGGGACGGCGGGGCCTGCCTTCCAGCCCCTGCCACCCGCCCTCCTCGCCCTTCACCGCCGGGTCAAGACGGCCCTGGATCCTGACGGCCTCTTCAACCCCGGCCGCATGTACGCGGAGGTCTGAATGCGCACCCGCCTGCCCGACACCCTCGCCGGAGAGGCCCGCGACGTCGCCGAGACCGCCCTGCGGGCCTGCGTCCACTGCGGGATGTGCAACGCCACCTGCCCGACCTACCAGCTCACCGGCGAGGAACTGATGGGCCCCCGGGGCCGCATCTACCTGATGAAGCAGGCGCTGGAGGGCGAGCCCGTCACGGAGCTGACCCGCGAGGCCCTCGACGCCTGCCTCGGCTGCCGGGCCTGCGAGACCACCTGCCCTTCGGGAGTCCAGTACCACCGCCTCTTCGAGGTGGGTCACGCCGCCGTCCTCCAGTCCGCCCCCCGCCCCGCCGCCGGCCGCCTGCAGAGGGCGGCGATCGGCGCCCTGGCCCTGTCCCCGGCCTTCGGCGCCTTGTCCGGCCTGGGCCGCACCCTGCGCCCGCTCCTGCCCCGCGCCCTGAAGGACAAGGTCCCGCCCGCCCCGGGGCCAGCGGCTCGGCCCGCCGCCCGGCATGCCCGGCGGATGGTGCTGCTGACCGGCTGCGTCCAGTCCGGGGCGGCCCCCCATTTCAACGCCGCCGCGGCGCGGATCCTCGACCGGTTCGGGATCAGCCTGGTGGAGGCGCCGCAGGCCGGGTGCTGCGGGGCCGTACCCGGCCACCTGGACGCCCGCGACCAGGCCCGGACCCTGGCGCGCCGCAACCTGGACGCCTGGACCCCCCTCCTGGAGGACGGCGCCGAGGCGGTGCTCGTGACCTCTTCGGGCTGCGGCGCCTACCTCCACGACTACCCGGACCTGCTTAGGGACGACCCGGCCTACCGTGACCGGGCCCGGCGCCTGGCGGACCTGGTGCGCGACCCCGTGGAGGTGCTCGAGGCCCTGCCCCTGGAGGCCGCAGCGCCTCCCGCCCACCCGCGGATCGCCGTCCATGAGCCCTGCTCCCTGCAGCATGGCCTGAAGCTGTCGGGCCGCGTTCCCGCCCTGCTCCGCCGGCTGGGCTACGATCCCCAGCCGGTGGCGGACGGCCACCTCTGCTGCGGCTCCGCCGGCGCCTGGTCCCTGTTGAATCCAGACATGGCCGGCCGGCTGCGCGACGCCCGCCTCGAGGCCCTGCAGGCCAGCGCACCCTCGGCCGTCTTCACCGCCAACATTGGCTGCTGGTTGCACCTGTCGGCTGGCGCACCAGCCCCCCTCCGGCACTGGCTGGAGGCCGTCGAGGACGTCCTGCCCCCGGCGCGTTGACAGGCTCCCCGGCCGGTCGTCTTCTGTCCAAGGGACAAGGGCGGCGCCGCCGCCGGGGACGGGAGGAGATCGCCATGGCCGACTTCGGCGCCCAGGACAACGCCGCCTTCCGGGCCGAGGCCCGAGCCTGGCTGGAGGCCAGTTTCCCGCCCTCCCTGAAGAACCGGCATGACATCGCCGCCTCGGAAGCGCCCGTCCCCGTCGAGGGCGACTACGCGATCTGGAAGACCCGCATGGGCGAGAAGGGCTGGGGCGTTCCCACCTGGCCGGCGGCGTATGGCGGCGGCGGCCTGACGGCGTCGGACGCCCGCATACTGCGCGAGGAAATGGCCCGCATCGGCGCCTGGAACCCCATCGGCGGCATGGGGGTCATGATGTTTGGCCCCACCCTCCTGGAGTACGGGACGGAAGAGCAGAAGCAGAGGCACATACCGCCGATCGTCCGGGGCGATCTGCGCTGGTGCCAGGGCTATTCCGAGCCTGGCGCAGGTTCGGACCTGGCCTCGCTCCAGACACGGGCGGAGGACAGGGGCGACCACTACCTCGTCAATGGACAGAAGATCTGGACCTCGGGCGCCCAGTACGCCGACTGGTGCTTCTGCCTGGTGCGCACCGACGCCAGTCGCAAGCACGAGGGCATCTCCTTCGTCC
>CAIMLY010000127.1 GCA_903842425.1 uncultured Alphaproteobacteria bacterium
CAAGGCCCTGGCCGCCGGGGTCAAGCCCGAGAACATCTTCATCGAGGACGTGCGCGAGGAATTCGTCCGCGACTACGTCTTCCCCATGTTCCGGGCCAATACGGTCTACGAAGGCCAGTACCTGCTGGGCACCTCCATCGCCCGGCCCCTGATCGCCAAGAAGCAGATCGACATCGCCCGCCAGACCGGCGCCGACGCCGTCAGCCACGGCGCCACCGGAAAGGGTAATGACCAGGTCCGCTTCGAGCTGGGCTACTACGCCCTGGAGCCCGACATCCACGTGATCGCGCCCTGGCGGGAGTGGGACTTCAAGTCCCGCGAGGCCCTGCTGGACTTCGCCGAGAAGCACCAGATCCAGATCGCCAAGGACAAGCGCGGCGAGGCGCCCTTCAGCGTCGACGCCAACCTGCTGCACTCGTCCTCCGAGGGGAAGGTGCTGGAGGATCCGGCAGTGGAGCCGCCGGAGTTCGTGCACATGCGCACGATCTCACCGGAGGACGCGCCGGATGAGCCGACGATCATCACAATGGATTTCGAGGGCGGCGACCCCGTGGCCGTCGACGGCGTGCGCATGAGCCCCGCCACCCTGCTGACCCGGCTGAACCAGCTGGGCCACGACAACGGGATCGGCCGGCTGGACCTGGTGGAGAACCGCTTCGTCGGCATGAAGTCCCGGGGGGTCTACGAGACCCCCGGCGGGACCATCCTGCTGGCCGCCCACAGGGGCATTGAGTCCATCACCCTCGACCGGGGCTCGGCGCACCTGAAGGACGAGCTGATGCCCCGCTACGCCAGCCTGATCTACAACGGGTTCTGGTTCGCGCCCGAGCGGGAGATGCTGCAGGCGGCCATCGACCTGTCCCAGAAGCACGTCACCGGACAGGTCCGGGTCAAGCTCTACAAGGGCAATGTCACGGTCATCGGCCGCACCAGCCCCTGGTCGCTCTACGACCAGGACCTCGTCACCTTCGAGGAGGGCGCCGTGGCCTACGACCACCGCGACGCCGCCGGCTTCATCAAGCTGAACGCCCTGCGCCTGCGGGTCCAGGCCCGACGGGACCGCCGGAACCGGGGGTAGTTCCCTCCCGGGGCGGAACCTGTCACCTTCCGGGAAACCGGAGGAAATCCCATGAACTTCCCGCACGCCACCGCCGTCGTCACCCTCCTCGCCCTCCTGGCCTATGTCTGGATGGGCGTCCGGGTCGGCGGCGCCCGCCGGACGTCCGGCATCGCCGCCCCGGCCATGTCCGGCGACCCGACGCTCGAGCGTTACCTGCGCGTCCAGGGCAACACCCTGGAATGGCTGCCCATCTTCCTCGGCTCCCTCTGGCTGTTCGCCCACTACTGGGGCGACCTCCCGGCCGCCGTCCTGGGCCTGGTCTGGATTGTCGGCCGGGTGCTCTACGCCGTCGGCTATTCCGCATCGGCGGACAAGCGCGAGCTGGGCTTCATGGTGCAGATGATCGCCTCGGCGGTCCTGCTCTTCGGCGCCCTGGGCAAGGCGGTCCTGGCGGCCCTGGCCTGACCGGCGGCCATACTTTCGCCGGAGACGGGCGCGACCTTCCGCCGCCTCCGTCTCCGCTGGAGTCTCCCATGCGCCTGAAGACCCTCGCCCTGGCCGCCGGTCTCGCCCTTGCGGCGGGCCTGTCCGCCTGCACCACCGCCACCCCCTACCAGCCCCTGCTGGCCGGCTCGCCGGGCCTTGGCGGCTACTCGGACGTGCGGATCGAACCCGGTCGCCACCGGGTGACCTTCACCGGCAACAGCCTCACCTCCCGCGAGACGGTGGAGCTCTACCTCGCCTACCGGGCCGCAGAGCTGACCCTGGCCAACGGCTACGACACCTTCACACTGGTCACCCGCGACACCGACCGCAGGACATCCACCCGGGTCGATCCCGGCCGCGCCGCGCCCATGCCCTACTGGAACCCCTACTGGCGGTTCTACGGCCCCTACGGCTGGCGGACCTACGACCCCTGGATGGACGGTCCCTTCGGCCGTCCGCCCATGGACGTCACCACCGTCGAGAAGTTCACCGCCTCGGCAGAGATCGTCCTGGGTCGCGGCCCCAAGCGGCTGGACGACACCGAGACCTTTGACGCCCGCGCTGTGATCGAGAACCTGGGTCCAAGGATCCAGCGGCCGGAAGATGGCCGGGTGAAGCCCGGGGTCAGCCCCGCGCCAGGACCGAAGTCCTGAAGCTGACGCCTGCGGAGGCGGCCAGACGGCCGGCGAGGCCCGGTCCGATGGCGGCCCCGGCAGTCCAGATCCCGGGCGGAAGGGCCGGCGCCTCCGAGGCGGCCGCGAGAATCTCGGCGACGATCCGTGAGGTGGCGAGGTAGGCCGGGTCCCCCCGCGCCCCGATCTCGCAGGCGATGCGGCGACCGGACTCGTCGATGCCGATCACCATGATGTCGAAATAGCCCTTTTCCAGTTCGGCGATGGGCGGGCCATCGCCGGGGAGGGGCGCCGTGGCCGCAAGGGGCGAGCCCCCGTCAGACACCTCCTCGTCGTCGATCACGGCCAGTTCCTCGTAGCGGAAGTCCCGGCCCCACCGGTGGCCCTGCAGGAGGTTCGACCGGTGGATGTTCTTGGTGTTGATGGCCGCCATCAGAATGGGTCCGACCGTCCGGGCGATGTCAGGGTCAAAGCGGACGCTCTCCCCGTCCGGCTGCTCGGGTCCTCGGAAGCCCGGGGTGAGCGCGAAGGGGTCCCTGAGGAGAGCCGCGACCTTGGGTGAGTTGATCATCCTGGAGATGGTCTCGCGGGCGGTCGCGGCGGTGCCGCCTGACAGGGCGCCCTTCATCCGCAGCAGCCGGGAACGGACCTCGGCGGCGGGACGGCCATAGCGGGCCAGGGCCAGTTCCTGGACCTCCATGACGCCCAGTTCCCAGACCGTGGAGTCGAAGCCGCAGGACAGAAGGGCTGTGACCCCGTTCCGGCGAGCCGGCGCGTCGAAGCGGCGGATGACTTCGGCCATCCAGTGGGGCTCGCCGCACATGTCGACATAGCTTGCGCCCTCGCGCAGGCAGGCCTCGATGACCGGGGTCCCGTAGAGCTGGTAGGGGCCGGCGGCGGAGAAGACGAAGCGGGCGCGGCGCGCCATCTCGTCCAGGGACCTGGCGTCGTTCACATCGGCGAGGATCAGGGGCAGGCGCGGCCAGCCCAGGCGGTCGCGCAGGCGGGCGAGGCCCGGCCCGTCGCGCCCGGCGAGACCCCAGCGCAGCCTTCCGCCGTCGCCGTAGGTCTCGGCCAGCCGGCGAGCGATCAGTCGCCCGGTGAATCCGGTCGCACCGAAAATCACGAAGTCGAGTTCAGCGGTCCTGGCCAAGGGCGCCCCCCTGTCGATGTCCGGGGGCGCAGTCTGGCGGGCCGGGGCTTACAGGTGGTTAACCCGCGTTATCCGTCTCATCCGTGAAGGCCAGGCCGGCGTGGGCGGCGAGCCGGTCGATCAGGGGAACGCCCAGGGCGGCCCCGGGCGTCCAGACCCCCCCTGGCGTCGCCGGGGTTTGGATGAGCTGGATGGCGGTCTCGGCCATCATCTTCGAGGTCGAGCCATAGCCCGGATCACGGTCGCCCTTGACCGAGACCCGCACCTTGCGGCCGTCGGCGCCGATGCCCACGAACAGGATGTCGTAGAACCCGTTCTCCCGCTCTTCCAGGCTGGGACCCTCGCCCGGCTTGGGCGCCCCTGCGCCACCCAGGTCCGTGAAGGAGGTGCTGGAACCCGGCGCCGTGATGGACATCTCGTCGTAGGCGAAGTCCGTGCCCCAGGGATGGCCCTGCAGGAAGTTCGAGCGGTGGACGTTCTTGGTGTTGATGGCCGCCATCATGAAGGGGCCGACCTCGGCGCCGACATCCTCGTCGAAGGCCGTCTCGTTGCCTGACGGCTGTGCCGGGCCGGTGAAGCCGGGCGTCAGGGCGAAGGGGTTGATCATCAGCTGGAAGAGGGCGGGGTTGCGCCGGATGGCGTCCATGGTGGCCGCGCCGCTGGCCGCGGTGCCGCCGGACAGGCCGCCGCGCATGTCCCGCACCCGTCCCTTCACCCGCGGGACCGGGTGGCCGAGGCGGCGCTTCGCCGTTTCCTCGGCGAACAGGACGCCGAGCTCGAAGGGGATGGAGTCGAAGCCGCAGGAGAAGAGGATCCGCGCGCCCGAGGCCCGGGCGGCCTCGTGATGGGCGGCGACCATCTCGGCCATCCAGTTGGACTCGCCGCACAGGTCCACATAGTCGGTCCCGGCCTCGACGCAGGCGGCGACGAGGTCGGAGCCGTAGAGCTGGTAGGGCCCGACGGTGGTGACGATGACCCTGGCGCGGCGCACCATGGCCCTCAGCTGGGCCGGGTCGGCGGCGTCGCAGACCACCAGGGGCGTGGCGGCCGGCGCGCCGATGAGGTCGCGCACCTCAGCCAGCTTGTCCGCGGACCGGCCGGCCATGGCCCAGGAGACCTCGCCCCCCGGCGGCTGGGTACGGACCAGGTGTTCGGCCACGAGGCGGCCGGTGAATCCGGTGGCGCCATAGACGATGATGTCGAATTCCGTGTCGGCCCGCATGGGTCCCTCCCTGGCTGTCGCCTCCGATATGGACCCTGGCGGGTCTTCAGCCAAGCCGGCGCCGGGCCAGCCAGACCGAATGTCCGCCGCAGTCCGGGTCCTCGGGGGTGAAGTCAAGGACGTCGAAGCCCTCCGCCGCCAGAAGGCCGCGGTAGTCCCCGGGGGCGAGGCTTGCGTGATGCAGGGGATCGCCCCCGAAGGCGCCCATGGCGATCCCCGCGTCAGGCCCCGAGGTGAACATCAGCGCCGCTCCAGGGGCGGCGTGGGCGCCCAGGACCGGGAACAGGGCCCGCTGGTCCGCCTGCGTCAGGTGGAAGAGGCTGTCCCAGGCCAGGAGGCCGTCAAAGGCCCGCCCGAGGTCCAGGCCGCGCATGTCCGCACAGAGCCAGGTCCCGGCGGGGAACCGGGCCCGGGCCCGGTCGATGGCGGGCGCCGAGGCGTCCACGCCGGTGACCTCGAACCCCTTCTCCAGGAGCCAGGCGCCAAGGGGCCGGCCCGTCCCGCAGCCCAGGTCCAGGACCCGGCCGCCCGGGGGCAGGCCGTCCACGAACCGCGACAGCCAGGCGCCCTCGATCCGGGCCTCCGCTCCGCGGGCCGCATCCCACGCCTCCGCATGTCGGCTGTAGAGGCCGATCACGTCCGCGGCGGCGCGCCGGGCCCCGGCGTCAACCTTCAGGGGGTCTTCGGGCATGGGAGAAGGCTGGCATGGCCGGGGGCGGGACGCCAGACCACACCCTTCCCCGGCGGGAGACCGGCCTTGCCCGGCCGCGGGACGGGCCCTATCGAAGACGCCTGAGCTTGCTTTCGCCACCTCGCCGTCACCCGGATCTCCCTCCATGCGCCCGTTCAGCCTGCAGACCCGGCTCATCGCCTTCATCCTCCTCCTGCTCCTGACCTCGGTCGGCGTCGTGGCGGGACTGGGCTATGCGAGCGCCCGGACCTCCCTGAAGGCGGCGGCCCTCGCCCAGCTGCAGGGCGTCCAGACCTCGCGCGTCAAGCTTGTCTCGACCCTCCTCCAGGCCTCCCGGAACGAGGTCCTCGCCCTCTCCGGCCTGCCGGAGATCGGCCGGATGAGCGCCGAGCTCCGGGCGGGCTACAGGGCCCTCAACGGTGCGCCGCCAGATGCGGCCGCCCGAGCCGCCGTAATGGATTTCCACACCCGGGAGTACGCGCCGGCCCTCAGCCGGGGGATCGACGCCACGGTGGCGCCGGCCACCCTCCTGCCCGCGTCCAACGCCGGCTGGCGGGCCCAGGCGGCCTATGTGGCGCCGTCGGCCCGGCCCTACACCGGATCCCAGCCCCTGCCGACCGGCGCCGACCCCACGTCCTACGGGCGCGCCGTGGCCGACACCCACGCCCGGCTGGG
>CAIMLY010000128.1 GCA_903842425.1 uncultured Alphaproteobacteria bacterium
CCACGCCCTGGTCCTGGCCCGCGAGGGCGGCCAGCTGGGCCTCTTCCTCGTCGACCTGTCGGCCGCCGGCGTGACCCGCGAGACCCTGTCGACCCTCGACCCCTCCAGGGATGCGGCCAGGCTGGTCTTCGACAAGGTTCCGGCCGAGCGCCTGGGCGGCGCCGGCGAGGGCCTGTCCCTGGTCGAGCAGGTCCTGGACCGGGCCGCCGTCCTCCTCGCCTTCGAGCAGACCGGAGGCGCTGACCGCGCCCTGGAGATGGCCAAGGAATACGCCCTCGAGCGCTTCGCCTTCGGCCGGACCATCGCCAGCTACCAGGCGATCAAGCACAAGCTGGCCGACATGTACGTGAAGAACGAGCTGGCCCGCTCCAACGCCTACTACGGGGCCTGGGCGCTCAACACCAACGCCCCGGAGCTGCCGGTGGCCGCCAGCGCCGCCCGGATCGCGGCCTCCGAGGCCTACTGGTTCGGCTCCAAGGAGAACATCCAGACCCACGGCGGCATCGGCTTCACCTGGGCCGTGGACTGCCACCTGCACTATCGCCGCTCGCGCCAGCTCTCCCTCGTCGCCGGCGCCCCCCGGGTCTGGAAGGACCGCCTCGTCAGCCACCTCGAACGCCGCAACGCGGCCGCCTGAGAAGGACACCGATCATGGATTTCAACGATACGCCCGAAGAAGCCGCCTATCGCCAGAAGGTCCGGACCTGGCTGGAGGCCAACGCCCCGCGCACCCGCGACGCGAATGATGACGGGGAGGGCGGGGGCGACCTCGCCGCCGCCAGGGCCTGGCAGGCCAGGAAGGCCGCCGCCGGCTTCGCCTGCATCACCTGGCCCAAGGAGTGGGGCGGCCAGGGCGGCACGCCCATCGACAGCGTGATCTTCGGCGAGGAGGAGGCGCGCTATCCCATCCCCTCCAACCCGTTCCAGATCGGCCTGGGCATGTGCGTCCCGACGGTGATGAACTTCGCCGACGTCGCCACCAAGGACCGCTTCGGTCCCCCCGCCATCCGCGGCGAGGAGATCTGGTGCCAGCTCTTCTCCGAGCCCAGCGGCGGCTCCGACGTGGCGGCGGCCCGCACCCGCGCGGAGAAGGCCCCGGACGGTTCCGGCGACTGGATCATCAACGGCCAGAAGGTCTGGACCACCGGCGCCCAGTTCTCGGACTTCGGCATCGTCATCGTCCGCACCGACCCCAACCTGCCCAAGCACAAGGGCCTGACCATGTTCTGGGTCGACATGAAGGACCCCGGCGTCGAGGTCCGTCCGATTCACCAGATGTCCGGCGGCTCGGGCTTCAACGAGGTCTTCTTCACCGACGTCCGGGTCAAGGACAGCCAGCGCCTGGGCGGCGTGGGCGACGGCTGGAAGGTTTCCCTGGTCACCCTGATGAACGAACGCCTTGCCGTCGGCGGCGCCACGGGGGCGGGCTGGTCCCAGTTCCTCGAGGCGGCCCGCGACACGACCGGTTCCGACGGCGCACCCCTTCTGCAGGAAAGCGCCGTCCGCGAGAAGCTGGCCGACTGGTACGTCCAGTCCGAGGGCCTGCGCCATGCCCGCAACCGGACCATGACCGCCCTGTCCAAGGGCCAGACCCCCGGCCCGGAAAGCTCCATCGGCAAGATCGTCTCGGCCACCCTCATGCAGGACCTGGCCAACGAGGCGGTGGAGATGCTGGACCAGTACGGGATCATCAACGACCCGGACCTCGCCCCCCTGTCGGGCGGTTTCCACGGCTCACTGATGATGGCCCCGGGTCTTCGCATCGCCGGCGGCACCGACGAGATCCTGCGGAACATCATCGCCGAGCGCGTCCTGGGCCTGCCCGGCGACATCCGCCTGGACAAGGACGTGGCCTTCAAGGACGTGCCGACCGGGCGCTGAGCTCAATAGTCCCAAAGGCCGATCCGCCAGCGCCTTGTGGGCGCTGGCGGAGGGCGCTCTGGCTCGGGTTCTGATCTGACGGCGTCCGGTGGAAGCGACCTTCGCCGAAGGGCGCATTGACAGTTCCAGCGCCTGGCCGAGGGTCCTCGGCCAGCCTGGGGGAGATTCCACTGATGAAGACCTTTGCCCGCACCGCCTCGCGTCTCGCCCTGGCGGTTGGCCTCGCTGCGGCCCTGCCGGCCGCCGCGCACGCCCGGGACTCCAAGGAGGCGCCGAAGTGGGACGTCGCCGCGCCTCCGGGGATGAAGGTGCGCGAGGTCCCGATTGCGGTCGAGGAAGGCACCTGGATGAACCTGGACGTCAGCCCCGACGGGCGGACCCTGGTGTTCGACCTCCTGGGCGACATCTACACACTGCCGATCAGCGGCGGCGTCCCGACCCGGATATCGGAGGGCCTGCCCTACGAGACCCAGCCGCGCTTTTCCCCCGATGGCAGGCGGATCGCCTTCACCTCGGACCGGGGCGGCGGCGACAACATCTGGATCATGAACCGCGACGGAAGTGACAAGCGCCAGCTGACCCAGGAGAGCTTCCGCCTGCTGAACCAGCCCAGCTGGAGCCCGGACGGCCAGTACATCGTCGCCAAGAAACACTTCACCACCCAGCGCTCGCTCGGGACGGGCGAGGTCTGGATGTACCATGTCTCCGGTGGGGACGGGGTGCTGCTGGTCAAGCGCCCGAGCGAACAGCACCAGAAGGAACTGGGCGAGCCGATCTTCGCCCCGGATGGCCGGCGCGTCTACTTCACCCGCAACACCACGCCGGGTCCGATCTTCGAATACGCACAGAACAGCAATACCCAGCTCTTCGCAATCGATCGCTACGATCTTGAAACCGGCAGGACCGAGCGGGTGATCGGCGGCGAAGGCGGAGCGGTGCGTCCCACGCCTTCGCCGGATGGCCGGAAGATCGCCTATGTCCGGCGCGAGTCGACCCAGCCGCGGCTCTATGTCCGCGACCTGGCGACGGGTGAGGACCGCAAGGTCTACGACGCGCTCGACATGGACATGCAGGAAACCTGGGCGGTGACCGGCGTCTATCCGAACATGGCCTGGACCCCGGATTCGGCCAGCATCGTGGTCTGGGCCGGCGGCAAGCTGCACCGGGTTGAACTGTCCACGGGCAAGAGCACGGTCATTCCCTTCCGGATCTCTGATTCACGGGGCGTGATCGATCCCCCGCGTCCAGCCATCGCGGTGGCGCCGGACACCTTCGAGACCCGGATGCCGCGCGGGGCGAATGTCTCGCCCGATGGCCGGTCAGTGGTGTTCGAGACCCTCGGCAAGCTGTGGATCAAGCCGATGGCGGGCG
>CAIMLY010000129.1 GCA_903842425.1 uncultured Alphaproteobacteria bacterium
CGCCAGGGCTTCGAGCCGGGGCTCGGGCACCGCCACATCGCCGACATTGGGCTCGATGGTGCAGAAGGGATAGTTGGCCGCCTGGGCCGCGGCCGTCTGGGTCAGGGCGTTGAACAGGGTCGACTTGCCAACGTTGGGCAGGCCGACAATGGCGACTTTCAGGGCCATGATGCAGGGAACTCCTCTGAACCGAAGGCGCCGCGACTAGCACGCGCCGGGCCGGTGGTCACGCCGGATCGCCCGGCTTGCGCGGGTCCATCTTCCCGGCGGGCGCCAGGCGCAGGACCTCGGCCTGGTAACGCTCGTCCTCACCCGCGGCGAGAAGGGGAGCGGCCCTGGCCACGGCCTCCAACAGGTCGGAGACCCAGGCCGCTTCACTCTTGTGGAAGTCGGACAGGACATGGCCATGGACCCGGTCCTTGTGCCCCGGATGGCCCACGCCAAGGCGGGCCCGGCGGAAGTCCGGGCCGATGTGGGCGGTGACCGAGCGGACGCCGTTGTTGCCGGCCGCCCCGCCCCCGGTCTTCATGCGGAAGCGACCTGCGGCGAGGTCGATCTCGTCGTAGAAGAGGACCAGGTCCGCCGGGGTGAGCTTGTAAAACTTCAGCGCCGCCGATACCGAGCGGCCGCTGTCATTGTAGAAGGTCTGCGGCTTCAGGGTGAGGGCCCGTACGGGACCTGTGGGCGTGTCTATGGCGCCTTCCCGCGCCAGGGCCTGGAACCGGCTCCGCTCCGGGCTGAAGCCCCAGCGGGAGGCGATGGCGTCCACCGCCCGGAATCCGATGTTGTGCCGGTTGCCGGCATAGGCCGGCCCCGGATTGCCCTGGCCCGCCAGGATCAGCACGGCGGGCCGTCAGCCGGGCCCTAGGCCTCGGCGCCTTCCGCGCTGGCGGCCGAGGCGGCTGCGGCCGAGCCGGCCACGGTGGCCACCACGACGTCGCCCGACGCCGCCGGGGTCGCGCCCTGGGGCAGCTTCAGGGAGCTGATGCGGATGGTCTCGCCGATGTCCAGGCCGGTCAGGTCATGGACGATCTCTTCGGGGATGTGGTCGGCGGGGCAGTTCAGCTCGATCTCGTGCAGCACGACATTGAGCGTACCGCCGCGCTTCAGGCCCGGCGAGGCTTCCGCGTTGCGGAAGTGGACCGGAACGGCGATGCGGATCTGCTGGTGCGCGTCGACGCGATAGAGGTCGAAGTGCCAGGGCTCGTCAGTCACCGGGTGCATGTCGACGACCTTGGCGATGACCGGCTGGGTCTCCTCGCCGTACTTCAGGGTCACCAGGTGGCCCAGGAGCTTGCCGGTGTAGAGCGCCTTGCGGAACTCGTTGGCCCGGACGGCGATGGCCACGGGATCCTTGGCGCCGCCGTAGAGCACGCCGGGGACCTTGCCCTCACGACGGGTGGAGCGGGCGCCGCCCGTTCCGGTGCGCTCGCGGACTTCGACGTTCAGAATGATATCGGCCATGGCCCTGCCTCGAAACGAAACCGCCGCGCGGACGCCGCGCGGCGACGGACGACCCGGTTGGGTCGAAAGGTGCGGCTAGATACACAAAACGCGGGCGGCTTGCAACGGGCGAGCCGCTCCCCGGGGGCGCCTTACTTCTTCTTCGCCGCGGGCTTGCGGGCCGGCGCCGCCGCCTGGGTGGGCTTGTTCGGCCTCACCGTCGGCACGAACCTGGGCTCGTAGGGTTCCTTCTGGCCGGACGCCTTGATGACGCACCTGCCGCTGTCCATCATGATGTGCTGTCCGAGGCAGAAGATGTCCTCGTAGTAGGGCTTGGAAACGGCCAGGCACTGGTTGGTGTTCAGCTTGGTCATCCGGGCGCAGCTGCCGATGTTGGGGTCCTGCATCACCGCGCTGACGTTCTCGTTGCGCATGGAGCCGGCCTGTCCCAGCACGGCCATGGCGGCCACGGCCAGGGACCGGACCACCGTCTGGCTGTAGGGCGCCTCCACCGGGCCGCCTGCAGGCCGCCGGGCGGCGGCGTCGGCGCGCAGTTCGGCTTCGCTCAGGCTGCTGTCGAAGAAGATGGCCGACAGGGACTTGGCGTTGGCCAGGCGCTCCGTGCGGTTGGCCACCTCGACCTTGGACCAGGCCTGCTTCTGGACGTCGTAGGCCGACTGCTTCACGGCCTTTCCGGCGTCGTACAGGCGCTGGCCGTCCTCGGCCAGGACCAGGGCGACCCGGCTGGCGGCCTCGCCGGACCCGCGGATGCCCAGCACGTTGTAGGGATTGGCCGCGAGGCTCTCGGCCAGCTGCAGCCTCTGGGCCTCGCCGATGGCCTGGGCGCGGACGCCGGCGACGAAGGCGGGGTCCTCAAGGGCGACGATCGCCCCGTAGGCCATGACGCCCTGCATGATCTGGCCGGATTCGATCGTACTGCCGGCCTCCACCGCCTTGGACACCGAAGAGCCGTCGACAAAGGCCGGCGAGATGGAGGAGGTGCGGTCGATGAAGTTCCGGTAGGCGCCGGCCTGGTCGATGATCTTGGGAGCCAGGCTGATCTCGGGCGGCTTGCTGGGTGCGACGGCGAGTGGCTTCTCGGGACCGCAGGCGGCCAGGCCCAGCCCGGCAAGGGCGATGGCGGCGAGGCCGGAGCGGAGGGTCTTGGACTGGAACATGCGGTTTCGCTCCCCGGGGCTTCCGCTGCGGGTCGTGCGGATTCAGCGTGAAAGTATTCCCTGTTTCGCCGCGCAGGGCAAACCCGCTGGGTCAGTCAAAAAGCTTGGAGACCGATTCCTCGTTGGCGATCCGCCGGACGGCCTCGCCGATCAGGGCTGCACAGGTCACCATCCGGATCTTCGAGGCGCCTGCGACCTGGGTCGTCGCCTCGATGGAGTCGGTGATCACCAGTTCCTTCAGGACGGACTTCTGGACCCGCTCGTAGGCCGCGCCGGACAGGACGCCGTGGGTGACATAGGCCGACACCTCCACCGCACCGGCGTCGATCAGGGACTGGGCGGCGTTGCAGAGGGTGCCCGCAGAGTCGACGATGTCGTCGAAAAGGATCAGGCGTCGGCCCTCGACATCGCCGATGATGTTGGCGACCTCGCTCTTGCCGGGCCCGGAACGCCGCTTGTCGACGATGGCCAGCTCGGCGTTCAGCCGGCTGGCGACGGCCAGGGCCCGCACCACGCCGCCGACGTCCGGCGAGACGATGAGCAGGTCCTCGGTGCGCTCGTAGTGGGCCTTGATGTCGCCCGCCATCAGCGGGGCCGAGACCAGGTTGTCCGTCGGGATGTCAAAGAAGCCCTGGATCTGGCCCGAGTGCAGGTCCATCGTCAGGACCCGGTCTGCACCGGCCCGGGTGATCAGGTTGGCGACAAGCTTGGCGGAGATGGGCGTGCGCCCGCCGGTCTTCCGGTCCTGCCGCGCATAGCCGAAGTAGGGCATGACCGCCGTGATCCGCCGTGCCGACGCCCGCTTCAGGGCGTCGATGCAGATCAGCAGCTCCATCAGGTTGTCATTGGCCGGATAGCTGGTCGACTGGATGACGAAGACGTCCTCGCCCCGGACGTTCTCGTCGATGGTCACGAAGATCTCGTTGTCCGAGAAGCGCTTCACCTGCGCCCGTGTCAGGGGCAGGTCGAGGTGGGAGGCCACCGCCTCGGCAAGGGTCCGGTTTGAGTTGCCAGCCAGCAGCTTCATCGGGACTCTCCGCCTCATTTCGCCCTTCCCGGCTTGTAGGCAGGGCGGGAGAAGGGGGCAAGGCCCGCCGGCCGGATTTCGGCTCAGGCCAGGGTGATGGCGGACAGCAGCCGTCCGAAGTCGGGCTCGCCCCGGTGCAGCGCCCTGCGGTTGGAATAGAAGCGGTCGGCGTCGGCGTAGGTGTCCGCGCCGATCCACTCGGCCTGGTCCACGCCCGCGCGGGCCAGTCGGGCGAGGGCGTAGGCGGGGAGGTCGAACCGCAGGCGGTCGCCGTCGCCCGCGGCGAAGTAGGCGGCGCTCGCCGGCGCCTCGGCCACGACCTGGTCCCGGAACTCGGGGCCCACCTCGTAGGACCCGGGTCCGATGCAGGGGCCGACCACGGCGACGATCCGGTCCGGCCGCGCGCCCAGGGCGGTCATGGCGGCGACGCCGGCCTCGAGGACCCCGGAGAGGGCGCCGCGCCATCCGGCGTGGACGGCGGCGACCACCCGGGCCGCCGGGTCGGCCATGAGGACGGGCGCGCAGTCGGCGGCCAGGGCGCCGCACAGGACCCCGGGGGTCCCGGTGGCCACGCCGTCTCCCTCGGGTCGGGCCTCCCCGAAGGGCCTGTCCGTGGCGTGGACCACCGCCGAGTGAACCTGGTAGGCGATGCTTAGGGCCTCGGGCGGAAGGCCCAGGGCCGCTGCAGCGCGGGCCTGGTTCTCGCTGACGGCGGCGGGGTCGTCGCCGGATCCCCGGCCCAGGTTCAGTCCCGCATAGATTCCGGTGGAGACCCCGCCCCGCCGGGTGAAGAAGGCGTGCCGGACGCCGGCCAGGCCCAGCCGGGGGGAGGTCAGGAACTCCACGGATGGTGCGCTCATGGTCAGGCTCCGAAGCCCGGCGGCTGCAGGCCGGGGGAATGAAGGGCGACGGCGAGGAAGAGCTCGCCCATCTGGTCGGGGCCGGCGAGGCGCTCGACCTGGCGCGCCAGCCGGGGGATCTCGTCGGGACGGGCTCGGCCAAGGGCGGCGGCCCGGGACTCCAGGCCCAGGGCGTGCAGGAAGGCGCCCTGGCTGCTGGGGCCGGCGGTCTCGACCCCCTCGCGGCGGGCGGCGGCGAGGACAGCGGGGAAGTCGGCGTGGACCGTCAGGTCCACCTGCCCTGGCCGGGCGAGGGGATCCTCGCGCCTGTGGCCCGATACGGCCTGGAGGGTGTCGCCCAGGCCGGCTGTGGCCCGGCCATAGTCCAACAGCAGGGCGGCGCCGCCATCCGAGGCGATGCGGGCGCCGATTTCCGCCCCCAGGGCCTCCTGGGCCGGGGAGGTCTCCAGGACGGCGCCCTCAGGCGCAGCGGTAGGCGCCGACGCCAGCTGGGGCGCCGGCGCGAGGCCGAAGACCAGCCGGTCGCCGTCCAGGCCGATGCGCCTCTCCTTCCAGGCCCCGGCGCGCCACTCCCACTGGCGGGCCGGCAGGCAGTCCAGGACCTCGTTGCCCACCAGCAGCAGGGGCGCGCCGGCAGGGACGTCCTCCAGACGGTCGACCTGGCGGACCCCGGGCCCAAGCCGGTGCGCCTGAAGATCCCGGAGGGGACGGGAGGGCTCCACCAGCCAGACCTCCGCAGCCTCCCCGAAAGCCGGGTCCAGGCGGGCGGCGCGGAGCAGGTCGGACATCAGGGTCCCGTCGCCGGGCCCCAGCTCCACCAGGCGGAAAGGGGCGGGACGGTCCATCTGGCGCCAGAGGTCGACCATCCAGAGGCCGATGAGTTCGCCGAACATCTGGCTGACCAGCGGGGCGGTGATGAAGTCGCCCTGGTCGCCCAGGGCTGGCCGGGTGGCGTAGTAGCCGTCGCGGGGATCATGCAGGCAAAGGTGCATGTACTCGGCGACGCTCATCGGGCCGCCGGTGCGGATCCGGTCGGCGATCCGGGCCGCGAGGCTCACCGGGCGCCGGGGCCCGGGCCGGCGGTGAGGCCTCGGCGGACCAGCCAGGCGCCGAACAGGACCATGGGCAGGCTGAGGATCATTCCCATGGTCAGCCCGAGGGGAAGGGCCGGCATGTAGAAGTCGGGCTCCCGGACTGTCTCGACCAGGATCCGGGCCATGCCGTAGCCGGCGAAGAAGAGGCCGGCTGTCACCCCGGGCCGCGCCAGGAGGCCCGCCCTGTGGGTCGCCCAGCGCAGGACCAGGAACAGGACGACGCCTTCCAGGGCGGCTTCATAGAGCTGGCTCGGATGCCGCGCCTCGGGACCGGCGGCGGGAAACACCATGGCCCAGGGAAGGTCCGTCGGCCGGCCCCAGAGCTCGCCGTTGATGAAGTTGGCGATCCGGCCGAGGAACAGGCCGATGGGAACCACGGCGCACACCAGGTCGCCCAGCGAGAAGAGATCCAGGCCGCGCCGGCGGACAAACAGCGCGACGGCGACCAGCACGCCCAGGCAGCCGCCATGGAAGCTCATGCCCCCGTTCCAGACCTTGAGGACTTCCAGGGGGTCGGTCAGCAGGATCCCGGGCGTGTAGAAGAGGACATGGCCCAGCCGCCCACCGGCGATGATCCCCAGGGTGATCCACAGGACCAGGTCCTCCAGGCCCGACTTGTCCACAGGCGGCGCCCGGCTTCCCCACAGGGCGGGCCGGCCGACCATGGACCCGGCGTAGCGCCAGGCCGCGAGGATGCCGATGATATAGGCGAGGGCATACCAGCGGATGGCCAGGGGCCCGATCTGGATCAGGACAGGGTCCATCTGCGGATAGGGCAGGGCCAAGGCGCGTCTCCGGGTGACTACGGACCCTTGATCTAGCCGAGAACCCCTTCGCTTTCACCCCCGCAGGGCCCATATTCACGGCATGCAGACACAGAACCCCTTCCTCGATGAGATGGCCCGCCTGACAAACGCCGCCATGGGCCTGGCCCAGAGCGCGGGCGATGAGGCCAAGGCCGCCTTCCGCTCCCAGGCTGACCGGTGGGTGGCCGAACTGGACCTTGTCCGGCGGGACGAGCTCGACGCCGTCCGGGCCGAGCTCGCCGCCCTCCGCGAGGAGGTCGCCGCCCTGCGCGCCGCACCCCCTCCCCGGGCGACCCGCAAGCCCGCACCCAAATGATCCACAGGTCCTGACCGCATCAGGGCCAATAAAGGGTGAATCCCGCTGTAGGGAATCTCCCGATCCGGATTAGCTTCCCCTCAGGAGATCGACGATTCGAGCTCAGTGAGGAGGCGTTGGGCCCCATGGAATCCCCCCTGTCCGAGGACGAGGCCCTGTTCAGCCAGGACCCCCTGGACGTGGTCGAGCATGTCCTCGAGGCCGAAAACCTGCAGTTCGACAGGACCGAGCGCGGCGACGTCGCCTTCACCCTTTCGGGAGGCTGGCGGGACTTCGGGCTCTGCTTCACCTGGCGCCCGGACGTCGACTGCCTCCAGGTCAGCCTCTCCCTCGACATGCGGGCGCCTGCGGACCTCCGCGGCCAGGTGTTCGAGCTCCTCGCCGGGGTGAACGCCCGCGCGTCGCTGGGCCTGTTCGAGATGCGGGACGACGGCGAGATTCTCTTCCGGTTCGGAACCCCCCTCCTGCCGGGCGAGTATCCGGGCCTTGGCCAGACGGCGGGAATGATCGACGTGGCCATGGAGGCCGCCGAGCGCTTCTTCCCGGCCTTCGACTTCCTGATCCGCTGCGGTCGCCCGCCCGCCGAGGCGCTGTCGGCCTGCATGTTCGAGACGGTGGGCTCGGCCTGAGGCCGCGCCCCGGGTTCCCCTTTTTGCGGCGCGCGCTCTAATGGGGCGGAAGCGGAGGCGGAGATGACCCCTGTTCTGATGCTTGGCGCCGGGCGCCTGGGCGGCGCCCTGATCGAAGGCTGGAGCCGTTTCGGCGGACCTGCAGGGGCGGACCTTCTGGTCCTGGACCCAACGCCCTCCGAGGCGGCCCTGGCCGCGGGGCGCGCCGGCGCGCTGCTGTCTCCGGGTCCCGCCGACCTGGCGAGGGCCGGCACGGTCCTCCTGGCGGTGAAGCCCCAGATCTGGCGCGAGGTTGCGGCAGCCGTCGCGCCGGACCTTTCCGCGGACGCCGTGATCGTCTCCGTGGCCGCCGGCGTGCGCGCCTCGGATATCTCGGAAGCCCTCGGCGGGCGCAGGGTCGCCCGGGTCATGCCCACCACGGCGGTCGCCGTCGGCCGGGGCGTGGCCAGCCTCTTCGCCACGGACCCCGAGGCCGCCGCCCGGGCCCGCGCCCTGTTCGCCCCCGTCGCCACGGTTGTGGACCTGGCGGAAGAGCACCTCCTGCACGCCGCCACCGGGGTCTCCGGTTCTGCACCGGCCTATTTCTACGCCTTCGTCGAGGCCCTGGAGGCCGCGGGCGTCGCCGCCGGCCTGCCGGCCGACGCCGCCCGGGACCTCGCCCGGGCCACCATGGTCGGCGCGGCCGCCCTGATGGACGCCAGCGGGGAAGACCCGGCGGAACTGCGCCGCCAGGTCACCTCGCCCAAGGGCACGACCGAGGCCGCCCTGGGGGTGTTGATGGGTGAAGGGGGGCTCTTCCCCCTGCTGGAGGCGGCGGTCGCGGCCGCCGCCCGCCGCTCGGCGGAGCTGGGCGGCTAGTCCGCCGGGGTCCAGGCCTGGGCCTGGCAGATCACGGTCACACAGCCCTCGACCTTCAGGCCGCCGTTGGCCGAGAGGCTCATCTTCGAATCGTAGGTGCGTCCGGAATTCGGGTCATAAATCTTGCCGCCCGACCATCGCCCCGGCCCGGCCGGAGAAAAATCGCGGATGATCTGGAGGCCCACGATGGGGCGGCTGCGCATCGCCGGATTGGGATTGGCTTCATCCCGGGCCTCCGCGGCGGACTTGCCGCCACGGTCGCGCGCCCAGACAATGCTGCCACAAAGCTTCTGGCCGCAGGGCGCAATCCGGACCTTCGCCATCCTGTCCTGTGTGTACCAGGTCCCGACGGGGGAGGCGGCGGCCAGGGCCTGGCCGGCGGAAAGCAAGAGGGCGGCGCCGGCGAGGACGGCGGAGAGGCGGTGCGTCATGGGGATCTCCGGAAGCTTGGAGGGACATTGCCGCACTTTGGCCCGTCTGCAAGCCCTCAGCCCAGGCCAGGCAGCCTCAGGACGGCCCGCAGTCCGCCCAGGGGAGACTCCTCCAGCCGCACGTCGCCGCCATGGCTCCGGGCGGCGTCGCGGGCAATGGCGAGGCCCAGGCCCACGCCCTTGGCGTTCTGGTTGCGGGACTCGTCCAGCCGGTTGAAAGCCCGGAAGGCCTCCTCCCGGCGCTCGGGCGGGATGCCCGGGCCGTCGTCATCGACCCGGACCGTGATTCCGGAGGGTGCTTGCTCCACCTCGACGCGCACCTGTGAGCCATGGGCCGCCGCGTTGCCGACCAGGTTGGCCAGGGCGCGCTTCAGGGCGCTCCTGCGGCCGTGAAAGGGCGCGGCCCCTGGCGCGGACACAGTGATGTCTGCGCCGGCGCGCCGGGCGCCCTCGGCCGCCTCGCGGGCCAGGTCCGCAAGGTCCAGGTCGACGGCCTGCTCGCCGCTCTCGCCCCGGGCGAAGGCCAGGTACTCGTCGATCATGTGCTCCATCTCCGACAGGTCCTGCTTCATGGCCCGGGTGGAGGGACCGGGCTCGGCGAGGGCGAGCTCCAGCCGCAGGCGGGTCAGGGGCGTGCGCAGGTCGTGGCTGACGGAGGCGAGGAGGGCGGTCCTCTGCTCGATGTGCCGCTGGATCCGGGCCTTCATGGACAGGAAGGCCCGTGCAGCCTGTCGCACCTCGCGCGCGCCATGGGGCTTGAAGGCGGGGGCCTCCCGTCCGCGTCCGAAATCCTCGGCGGCCTGGGCGAGGCGCTCGATGGCCCGGACCTGGTTGCGGATGAAGATGAGGGAGACCCCCGTCAGGATCAGGGTCGCCGCCGCCATCCAGCCGAGGAAGATCAGTCCCTGGGTGGCCACCGCCCGCTCCCGGGGCGCCAGGACCCGCAGGACCCCGCCCCGGGTCTGGACCCGGATGTCGACATAGGCGGGGTAGCGGGTGGTGTCGAACCAGAACGGGGCGTCGATCCGCGCCGACAGGGCCTGCCGCAGGGACGAGTCCACCGCCGCAAGGGCGTTGCGGCGTCGGGTCTCCGGAAGTCGCCGCCCCGGCTGGAAGGCGATGGACAGGCTCATGGAGCGCTCCGCCCGCCCGGCGGTCCTGGCCAGGCCCGCCGGAGTCGGATCGTCCTCGTAGCTCTCGACCGCCCAGGCGATGTCGCCGGCCAGGCCCTCGGACAGGCGCATGGTCACCGTTCGCCAGTGGGCGTCGAAGAAGACCCAGGCCACCGCCAGCTGCATCAGGGCGACGGGCAGGACGATGATCAGGAAGGTGCGCCCGTAGAGGGTTGTCGGCAGGCTGCGCTTGATCAGCCGCCGCCAGGCGTCCGGGGCGGGGCCGAGGCGGGCCATCAGTCCGGCGCCAGCATGTAGCCGATCCCGCGCACGGTCTGCAGGTAGCGCGGCGACCGCGGGTCGGCCTCGATCTTGCGCCTCAGGCGGGTGACCTGGATGTCGATGGCCCGGCCGCCGGGGTCGACGTCGTCCTGGACCAGGTCTCGGCGGTCCACGGGTTCATGGGGACTGCGGGCCAGCCGCCGAAGCAGGCTGACCTCGGCCTCCGTCAGCCGGACTGCGCGGCCGTCGCGGGTCAGCTCCCCCCGGCCGGGGTCGAATACGCAGGGGCCGAGGTTGAGGCCGGCTGCGCCCCCGGCGGGGTCCTCGGACGCCCGGCGGAGGATGGCCTCGATGCGCAGGACCAGTTCCTCCGGCTCGAAGGGCTTGGCCAGATAGTCGTCGGCGCCCCGGCGCAGGCCCTCGATGCGGTCGCCGGGTTCCCCGCGGGCGGTCAGCATCAGCACCGGCAGCCGGCCGGACCGGCCGCCCTGGCCACGCAACCAGGCCACGAGGGAGAGGCCGTCCTCGCCCGGCATCATCACGTCCAGGACGGCGAGGTCGAAGTCGAGCGCCTCCAGCAGCCGGCGGGCCGGCGCGGCGCCCGGAGCGGCGGTGACGCGGAAACCGGACCGGGTGAGGAAGGTCTTCAGCAGTTCCCGGATGCGGTCATCATCGTCGACCACCAGCAGGTGGCGAAGGCGGGAGGGGGCCTGGTCCGTCATGTCCGGGGCCGTCCGCGTGCGGGCCGGTTAGGCCATTGACGGCGCGCCTTCCCGGGGCTGTAAGGGACCGCCTGCGAAAGGAGACACGCTTCCAATGTCACTCGTTCCCTTTGACGACCGCGACGGATGGATCTGGCTGGACGGCCAGTTTACGCCCTGGCGCGAGGCGAAGGTGCACGTACTGACCCACGGCCTCCACTACGCCTCCGCCGTTTTCGAGGGCGAGCGGATGTATGGCGGGGAAATCTTCAAGCTGCGCGAGCATACGGAACGGCTGTTCAAGTCGGCTGAGATCCTGGATTTCGAGATCCCCTTCACGATGGACGAGATCGACCAGGCCAGCAAGGAGACGTGCGCCCGCAACGGCCTGGAGGACGCCTACATCCGTCCGATCGCCTGGCGGGGCTCGGAGATGATCGGAGTCTCGGCGCAGAACACGAAGATCCATGTGGCGGTCGCCGTCTGGGACTGGCCTTCCTACTTCTCGCCCGAGCAGAAGGCCCAGGGCATTCGCCTGTGTTGGGCCAAGTACAAGCGTCCCTCGCCCGAGACCGAACCGGTGCACGCCAAGGCCACCGGCCTCTACATGATCTGCACCCTGTCCAAGCACGCCGCCGAGAAGGCCGGCTACACCGACGCCATGATGCTCGACTATCGCGGCTATGTGGCCGAGAGCACCGGGTCGAACGTGTTCTTCGTCCAGGATGGGGCCCTGGTCACCCCGACGCCGGACTGCTTCCTGAACGGCCTGACTCGGCAGACGGTCATCGCCCTGGCGCGGTCCAAGGGGTTCGAGGTCATCGAGCGGCACATCCGGCCCGAGGAACTGGCGAACTTCACGGAGTGCTTCGTGGTGGGCTCCGCCGCCGAGGTGACCCCGGTGGCCGAGATCGGCGAGTATGCTTTCAAGCCGGGGAACATCTCGCTCAGCCTGATGGACGACTACGCCCGCCTGGTCCGCCGCCAGTCCTGAGGCCGGGTCAGGCCTTGCCGCGGCCGCCCCAGAACCGGACGGTCCGCTTGGCGACCTCCCGGGGAAGGGCGTCGTAGATCTCGCCGTATTCCCGGGCCCGGCCCATGGGATTGTTCTCGCGCCCGAGGGCCAGCACCGCCAGAGTGATGAAGATGGCGCGGTCAAAGCCGGCCGCCTTGCAGATGATCGAAAGGGCGTCGAGCTCGCGCCGCTCGTGGATGTTGCGGGCGGTCTCGAAGTCGACGCCCGCCATCTTGGAGATGGCGATCAGGTAGGAGGTGGTGTCGCCGCTGCGCAGGAACCCGATCAGGGCGTTCGGGCTGACCGCACCGCGCACCTCGACCCCCTTCACGGTCTTCTGGGCCCGGGCGAAGTCGTCCGGCAGGGTCTTCTTGCGGCTCGACACCCGGTCGCGGCTTTCCTTGAGGGCCTCGTCGAGGTCCTCCGGCTTGATCTGGCCGTTGCGCTGGAGGATCGCGCTGCGCATCCGCGCCTCGACCACGAAGTACATCTCGTTCAGGAGGTCGATCGGCAGCTTGGCGTAGCGGACCACGGCGGGCTGCAGGACGGGGTGCTCCATCGCCCGGTCCACCAGCCGCTCATGCGCTTCGCGCGATAGATTGGCCGAGGCGTTGGCGAGCAGGACCTCCAGGGTCGCCTCGCCGCCGCGATCGACGATGACGTCCGACACGCTGGCGGGCAGGTTGGACCGGCGGGAGATCGCCTTGAGGTGCGCCTCACCCCGGGTCTTCGCCACCTCGATGAGGTCCTCCTCGGACACCGCCCGGGACAGCTGGAGGATGGGGCTTGCCACGTCGATGGTCTCGTCCAGCGCCAGGGAGCGGATCAACCCGGTCGGCGGGGTCCGCGCGAGGGCCATCCGGTTGGCGAGCTCGGCGCGCACCCTGCTCTCCATCTCCTGGGCAAGCTGGCTGAGAACGTCGTCGAAAAGGCCAAGTTCCGGATCATCCGGCCGCGGGCCGAACTGGAAGTACATGTCCGCCACCCGGTGCATGAGCTCACGCCGCCGATCCCCGGACTTTTCCCGGGCGAGTTCCATAAGCTGGGCGGCGCTCTGCTTCATGCGCGGATCACTTTCGGCGGGCGGTTCTGCGGCCTGCTGCAGGCGGATGGCCTGAACAGCGTACACCTTAGATTTCGCCCTGTTAACCGCGACCTAACGCCCGCGCCACCAGCGCAGACCCGCCGTCTCCAGTCGCTCGAGGCCGGCGTGGACGGCGACCCCCATCACCGCCAGGACCACCAGGGCGGCGATCATGCGATCGGTCTGGAGCTTGTTGCCGGCGTCCAGGATCTGCCAGGCCAGACCGCGCACCCCGCCGGATCCTGCGGCGAACTCCGCCACCACGGCGCCGATGATCGCCAGGCCCGCCCCCACCTTGAGCCCCTCCATCAGGAAGGGGACGGCCGCCGGCAGCCTCAGGCGAAGCACCTTCTGGAGGCGGCCCGCCCCGTAGAGGTCGAACAGCCGCTCCAGGTCCGGGTCCGCCGACCTCAGCCCGGTGACCGCCCCGGAGAAGATCGGGAAGAAGGCGACGAGCACCGCCAGGGCGATCACGGCGCGTTCGGGATGGTCGATCCCGGCCCAGATGAGGATCAGGGGCGCTACGGCCACGACGGGGGTCACCTGCAGGGCCGAGGCCAGGGGCCGGACCGCGCGCTCCAGCAGGGGGCTGAGGCCAACCAGGATCGCCAGGGCCAGGGCGCCTGCGGCCGCCAGGGCGAGGGCGACAAGGGCCACCGACAGGGTGTTCCAGGCGGCCGGCGCCAGGACCGGCAGGCCCGTCGCCGCGGCGATCGCCACCTGGGAGGGCGGCGGCAGGAAATAGGCCGGGACCCCGGTCAGCCGGCAGGCCAGCTCCCAGGCCCCCAGGAGCAGGAGGATCAGGCCGAGGGGGGCGAAGGCGTCGGCAAGACGGCTCATGACCCGGCCTCCACGCCCTGCGCCAGCAGGGCCGAGACCGCCTCGGCCGCCTCGGTGAAGACGGGCCAGGTCCTGAAGCCTGCCGGCCGGGGCAGGGGCGCCTCCACCCGGACCTCGCCGGCGATGCGGCCCGGGCCCCGGGTCAGCACCACGATCCGCTGTGCCATGTAGGCGGCTTCCTCGACATTGTGGGTGACGAAGACGATGGCCGGGCGGGTCTGGGACCACAGGGCCAGGACGTCGTCGGCCAGGGTGCGCCGGGTGATCTCGTCCAGGGCGGCGAAGGGCTCGTCCAGCATCAGAAGCCGGGGCTGGGTCACCAGGGCCCGGGCGAGGGAGGCCCGCATGGCCATCCCGCCCGACAGCTGGGCCGGGCGCGAGTCCGCGGTCCCCGCCAGGCCTACCCGGGACAAGGCCTCGACCGCGCGCGCACGCGCCTCCGCCCGGGGCAGGCCCGCCAGTTCGAGGGGGAGGGCCACGTTGGCGCCCGCGCTCATCCACGGCGCCAGGGTCGGGGCCTGGAACACCACCGAGGTCTCACCCCGGCCCGCCGCTCGCCGGACCTGGCCCCGGGTGGCGGGCTCCAGTCCCGCCAGCAGGCGCAGGGCGGTGGACTTGCCGCATCCGGACGGTCCCACGAGGGCGACGACCTCGCCTGCGCCGATGGTCAGGGACAGCGGCCCGAGCGCCCGCCCGCGGCCCGCATAGTCGACCTCGACCTCCTCAAGGGCGGCGGCGCTCACGGCTTACTTTCCCGCTGGCCGGACAAAGTCGAGGGTGTAGGCCTTCGAAGAATCGAGGTCCTTCGGATAGACGCCCTGGGCGATGGCCATCTCGGCGAAGCTCTTCCATCGGGCGTCGGTCATCACGCCGATCCCGCCGGAGGCGGCGTCCCCGCCCTCGACCAGGGAATACTCGCGCATCTTCTGCCGGGCCTGGTCGAGCAGGTCCTGGGTCATCTCCGGATTGTCCTTCAGGATCAGGGCGTCGCCGGGTTTCGGATCCCCTGTGAGGTACGACTTCCAGCCGGCCGCACTGGCCTCCACGAAGGCGCGCACCCGGGCCGGGTCCCTGTCGATCATCGACTGGGGGAACAGGATCATGGCGGCGTAGGAAGGATAGCCGTTGTCGGCCAGGAGGAAGACCTTGGGCTTCAGGCCGGCGGTCTTCTCGAGGGTGTAGGGCTCGCTCGTCAGATAGCCCTGCTGGGCGACCGAGGTATCCGAAAGGAACGGAGCGGCGTTGAAGGTGTACTTGCGGATCTGGGCGTCCTCGAAGCCATACTTGGACTTCAGCCAGACCCAGAAGGCGGTGACCGAGGCGTCGGACAACAGGATCGGCCGGCCCTTCAGGTCCTCGATCCGCTCGATGCCCTGGCCGGGGTGGGCGATCAGGACCTGGGGGTCCTTCTGCATCATGGCGGCCACGGCCCGGACCGGCGCGCCCTGGCTGGCCAGGTTCAGGGCGATGAAGCTGTTTGAGCCCATCCCCGCCTCGACGGCGCCGGCCACCAGCAGCTGGGGCACGTTCACGCCGGGGCCGCCCTGGATGATCTGGACCTTGAGGCCGCGCTTCTCGTACTCGCCGGTGGCGAGGGCCTGGTAGAAGCCGCCCTGCTCAGCCTGGGCGCGCCAGTCGGTGGCGAAGCGGATCACGCCGGCCTCCGCCCCGGGCTTCGCCGCCTCCTGGCGAGGCGCGCAGGCCCAGGCCAGGGCCGTGGCGGCGAGGATGGCGAATGTCCTGAAGAGCTTCACGGCGCGGCCTCCGGGGTCTGGATCGTCCCCGGCAAACTAGGCGCCTTTCAGGGGAAGGCAACCGCGAACGGCCCCCACGGGCCCGCCCCAACGGCAAGAGGGCGACGCACCGGTCACCCGGTCCGCCGCCCTCTTTCAGATCCGTTGGGAGATCTGAGTCCCGAGGCGGGTCGGCTGGAGGCCGCCGGGTCACCCCGGCTGTCCCGCCGCGCCCGGGACCGCGATCCTGAGCCCTTCCCGGGGTCGCCCCCGTTCACCGCTCCGATCCGGCCCTCCCGCCCGGCCCCGTCCGGGTCGCCCCTTCCGTCACCGCGCGTCGCCTCTCGACGGGCCCACGCTCCCACCCAGCCGCCGGCGGGGCAAGGGGCGGGCGGGGCGACAGGGTGGGCCATCCGGTGGACGGGGTGTGGACACCCTGTGGGCGGCGGGTGGAGGCCGCCGGATCGGCCAGCAAAATCAGCAGGGCGCCGGCGTCCACAGGAACGCCTCAATCCCCCGCCGACAGTCGCGACTTGAGCTCCTCGAGCTCCAGCCATTCGGTCTCGGCGGCCTCGAGCCGGGCCCGCGCCGCCTCCAGGGCCTCCGACAGTCGCGCGAAACCCGCCGGGTCGCGGCGGTAGAGCCCGGAATCCGAGAGGCTCACCTCCAGGCCCCGGATCTCGCCGGGCAGGCCTGAGACCAGCGCCTCCGCTGCTTCCAGCCGCCGCTGGTCCCGATAGGAGAGCTTGCCCGGGCGGGGCGGGGGCGGCGGCGCAGCGGGCGCCTTCGGGGCCGGGGCCGCGGTCTTCTGGGCCGCGGTCTTCGGGGCCGCCGTGAGGAAGCCGGGGTTCTGGCTCTCGAAGTCTCGCCAGCCCCCGGGGGTCTCGACGATGTCCCCGCGGCCATTCAGGGCGATGGTGGAACTCGCCAGCCGGTCGATGAAGTCGCGGTCGTGGCTCACGAGCAGCAGGGTGCCCGCATAGTCCCCCAGGGCGTCCTCCAGGAGGTCCAGGGTGTCCATGTCCAGGTCATTGGTCGGCTCATCCAGGACCAGCAGGTTGGAGGGCGCGGCCAGGGCCCGGGCCAGGAGCAGCCGGTTGCGTTCGCCCCCGGAAAGGCTGCGCACCGGCTGGCGGAGCTGGGCGTCGGTGAAGAGGAAGGACTTGGCGTAGGCGGCCACGTGCCAGGGCTTGCCACGGACCAGGATCTGGTCCCCGCCCAGTGGCGCCAGCACCTCGCGCAGGGTCATCTCGGGCCTGAGTTCCGCCCGGGCCTGGTCGAGATAGGCGATCTCCAGGCCTGTCCCCAGCTTCACGGTCCCGGAGTCCGGCTCCAGCTCCCCCGCCAGCATCCGGATCAGGGTGGTCTTGCCCGCGCCGTTCGGCCCGACCACTGCGACCCGGTCGCCCCTCTGGATCCGGGTCGAGAAGTCGCGGACCACGGTCCGGCCGCCCCAGGCCTTGGAGATGCGGCGGGCCTCGATCACCTTCTGGCCCGAGCCTTCCGAGGCCGCGGCCTCCAGGCTCATCTGCCCGCGGGCCCCGCGCAGGAGCTCGGCGCGGGCGGCTCGCAGGTCCAGGAGGGCGCGCCGGCGACCCTCGTTGCGGGCCCGCCGGGCCGTGACGCCCCGCTGCATCCAGTGCTCTTCCTGCTCGATCCGCTTCTGCAGGCGCCGGGCGTCCTCGGCCTCGGCGGCGGCGATGCCCTCCGCCCAGGCCTCGAAGTGGGAGAACCCGCGGTCCAGTCGCCGCACCCGCCGGCCCTCGAGCCAGAAGCACCTGTCCGACACCCGCTCCAGGAAGGCCCGGTCGTGGCTGATCAGGAGGACCGCCGCCCGGCTGGCCGCGATCTCGCCCTCCAGGGTGGCGATGGCGGGGATGTCGAGGTGGTTGGTCGGCTCGTCCAGCAGCAGGACGTCGCAGTCCCGGGCGAAGGCGGCCGCCAGCGCCGCGCGCCGGATCTCTCCGCCCGAGAGGCTCGCGGACAGGGCGGAGGCGGGCAGCCCGAAGGTCTGCAGGGCCGCCTCGGCCTCATGGGGCGCGGCGCCGGCGGCGACCACATGGTCCAGCACGGTCGGGCCGGAGATCGCCGGCTCCTGGGGCACCCAGGCGATGCGGAGGCCGGGGTTCAGGGTCCTCTCGCCGTCGTCAGCCTCGACTTCGCCGGCCAGGATCCGGAGCAGGGTGGTCTTGCCCGTTCCGTTGCGCCCCACCAGGCAGGCGCGGCATCGCGGCTCCAGGGCCAGGTCGACCCCGTCGAACAGCATGCGGGGTCCGTCCGCGAGACGGACCTGCCTGAGGGCGAGCACGGGTGGCTTCATGGCCCCCCTTAACCCCCGGGGAGCCGGTCTCCAACCCCCGGGCTGGCGCCGCCCCGGCCCCGCCGCTAGACAGGACCCATGACCCGGCCCTTCTGGGAGACCACCCCCCTCGAGCGCATGACCCGCGGACAGTGGGAAAGCCTCTGCGACGGCTGCGGCCTGTGCTGCCTGGTGCGGTTCGAGGACGCCGACTCGGGCGAGATCATTCCCACGCGCGTCCACTGCCGCCTGCTGGACGCCGGGACCTGCCGGTGCTCGGACTATGCCAACCGCAAGCGGGAGGTGCCGGACTGCATCACCCTGACCCCGGATCTCATCCCCCGGCTGGGCTGGATGCCCCGCTCCTGCGCCTACCGCCGGATCCATGAGGGCCGGGGCCTGGCCGACTGGCACCCCCTTGTGAGCGGGGATCCGGAAAGCGTCCACCGGGCCGGGGTTTCGGTGCGCGGGCAGACGATCAGCGAGGCCGAGCTGGAGCATGAGGACGACATGGTCGACCACGCCGCCCCCGACCTGCTCGACGAGCGCGGACTGGAAGACTGAGCTTCCCTCGACCTACAAAGTGGCATTTTGGCAACACTTGCCCTTGCGCACCCGAAGGCGGACCCTAACTCAGAGGCCGGTTTGTTTTCCCTGCTGAGGTGACTCCCGTGACGCGAGATCCCTACGAGGTGCTCGGCGTTCCGCGCGGCGCCGGGGCCGACGATATCCGAAAGGCCTTCCGCAAGCTGGCCAAGAAGCACCATCCCGACGCCAATCCGGGCGACAAGGCCTCCGAGGAGAGGTTCAAGCAGGTCAGCGGCGCCTTCGACCTGCTGGGCGACCCCGCCAAGCGGCGCAGGTTCGACGCCGGCGAGATCGACGCTGACGGCCGGGAGGTCTTTCGCGGCTTCGGCGGGCCCGGGCAGGGCGGTCCGTCAGGCGGCGGCGCCGGCGGCTTCGACGCCTCCGACTTCAGCGACATCCTGGGCGAGATGTTCGGCCGCCGGGGCGGTCGCGGCGGCCCCCGGGGGGGGGGCGGAGCGGGTCCGGGCGCCGGCCCCGGCTTCGCCGCGCGGGGTCCCGACGTCCGTGCGCGCCTGGAGATCGACCTCGAGGAGGCCATCCTTGGCGGCAAGAAGCGCATTTCCTTCCAGGATGGCCGCACCCTGGACGTCACCATTCCCCCTGGCGCCGCCGACGGGCAGACCCTTCGGCTGCGCGGCCACGGCGAACCCGGGCGGGGCGGCAAGGGCGACGCCCTCATCGAACTCAGCATCCGGCCCCATCCCGTCTTCCGGAAGGAGAACGAGCAGTTGGTCATGGACCTGCCGGTCTCGATCCCCGACGCCGTCCTCGGCGGACGCGTCCAGGCCCCGACGCCGGATGGTCCCGTCAGCCTGACCGTGCCCCGCGGCGCCACGTCCGGGCAGTCCCTGCGCCTGAAGGGCAAGGGGCTCGCCGACAGCCGTGGCGTCCGGGGCGACCTCCTGGCCCGCATCCAGGTCATGCTGCCCGAGGGCCCCGACCCCCAGCTGGAGGCCTTCGCCGCCCGCTGGCGCGAGGAAAGGCCCTATGTCCCCCGTCGTCGCTGAGGGCGGTTCAGGCCGCGTTCAGGCGCGCCGGTCCAGCCTGGCCCGATGAGCCGGAGTTCCCGCCCCGTCCGTCACCGCCTTGCCGGAGTCCTGCTGGCGTGCGGGCTGTTGGCTGCGCCGCTTCAGTCCAGCGCCCAGCCGGCGCCGCGCCGCTCCGAGCAGGACCAGGCCCGCGACGCCGTCCGCGACGGCCGTCTGACCCCCCTGTCCCAGGTCCTGGCGACCCTGGCCGCCCGGACGCCCGGCGAGCATCTCGACACCCGCTTCGGCGAGACGGTCGACGGCCGGCCGGTCTACCTGGTGACCTGGCGGACACCGGACAACCGGGTGGTGGTCTTCGTGGTCGACGCCCGCACCGGGCGCGTCCTGGACCAGAGGGGGGACTGAGGCCGTGCGGCTCCTGCTGGTGGAGGACGACCCCGACCTGGCGCGCAGCCTGCGCCTGTCCCTCTCCGAGGCCGGCTACGCCGTGGACCTGGCCGGGGACGGCGAGGAGGCGGCCTTCCTGGGCGAGACCGAGCCCTACGACCTGGTGGTGCTGGACCTCGGCCTTCCGGTCCTCGACGGCGTCTCGGTGCTGAGGCGCTGGAGGACGGCGGGCATGTCTGCCCCGGTCCTGATCCTCACCGCCCGGGACGGCTGGGCCGAGAAGGTCGCCGGCTTCGACGCCGGCGGCGACGATTACCTGACCAAGCCCTTCAACACCGCAGAACTCCTCGCCCGGCTCCGCGCCCTCCTCCGGCGGGCGGCCGGGCGCGCCAGCGCCAGCCTCTCGAGCGGCGACCTCGTCCTCGACCCTGGCGCCGCCCTCGTCACCCTGGCGGGCCAGCCCGTTCGCCTGACCTCCCTGGAGTACCGCCTGCTCCACTACCTGATGATGCACGCCGGCCGGGTCGTCAGCCGCACAGAGCTGGTGGAGCATCTCTACGACCAGGACTTCGACCGGGACTCCAACACCATGGAGGTGATCGTCGCCCGGCTCCGGAAAAAGATCGGCCCCGAGCGCATCGTCACCCAGCGCGGGCTGGGCTATCGCCTGGGCGCCCCTTCGGCGGGCGGCTGAGGCGTGGCGTCCCGGCCGCAGGCTCCCTCACTGGTCCGCCGCCTCGTCCTGCTGGCGGCGGTCTGGTCCCTCGCCGTACTCGCCGCCTCGGCCATCCTCCTGGGTCTCCTGTTCGAGCAGGCCGCCCTGCGGCGTTTCGACCAGGGCCTGTCCGACCTGACGGACAGCCTGGCCGCTGCGGCGACCCCCGGGACCGGCGGGGTGGGGCGCGGCGACCTGGGCGACCTCCGGACGCGGCGGGTCTATTCCGGCCGCTACTGGCAGGTGTCCCGGGTCGAGGCCGACGGCCGGCCCGCCATCGTCTCCCGCTCCCGATCGCTTTGGGACACCGAGTTGCCCCTTCCCGCCGACCTGCCGGGACGGCTGGACGCGCGGCCCTCCGGGGCGATCAGCTACGCCGCATCGGGCCCGGCGGGGCAGCGCCTCAGGATCCGGGCCACCCGCCTGGTCATGCCCGGGACGGCCGGCCCGGTGATCGTCCTGGCGGCCGAGGACCGGCGCCCCGTCGACGCCGACGTCCGGCGGTTCTTCACCGCCACGGCCGCCGTTTTCGGACTGCTCGCCCTGGGGCTCCTGGCCGCAGTGGTGATTCAGGTCCGCCTGGGCCTGCGCCCGCTCTTCGCCCTCAGCCAGGAACTGGCGGATCTCCAGGCGGGACGAGCGGAGGGGCTGGGCGGCGGCTATCCGCGGGAGCTGACGCCCTTGGCCGACCAGCTGAACGCTCTTCTCCGCCGCAACCGCGACTCCCTCGAGCGGCAGAGGGCCCACGTCGGCAACCTGGCCCACGCCCTCAAGACCCCGCTGGCCGTGCTCACCGCGGCCGCAGGACGTGAGCCGGGTCCCCTGTCCGGCCTTGTGGTCCAGCAGGCGGGGGTGATGCAGCGGCAGGTGGACCACCATCTGCGCCGCGCCCGCGCCGCCGCCGGTCGCCAGGGTTCCGGCCTTGTGACGCCGGTCGCCGAGGTGCTCGACGACCTGGTGCGCACCCTGGGCCGGCTTCACCAGGACGCAGGCCTCCGGATCGACTGGGACGCACCCGAGGACCTGGTCTTCCTGGGCGAGCGACAGGACCTGCTGGAGATCGCCGGCAACCTCCTCGAGAACGCCTGCAAGTGGAGCCGCGGACGGATCGCCATCCGGGCCGCCGCCGCCGGGCCGGAGCGGCTGCTTCTCGAAGTCGACGACGACGGGCCGGGACTGACCCCCGCCCAGGCCCGGGATGTCCTCGCCCGGGGAGCGCGGCTCGATGAGTCGTCGCCAGGTTCGGGGCTCGGCCTGAGCATCGTCGACGACCTCGCCCGGGCCTATGGCGGGGACCTCGGCCTCGGGGAGTCCCCCCTTGGCGGGCTCCGGGCCCGGGTAAACCTGCCGCGCGTCGCCGATTGAGCCCCCGGGACCCCTCGCGCCAGCGGTCCAAAACGTCTACATGGCGGGCATGGTCGTTTTCTGGACGGCGGCGGGGCTCCTGGCGGTCGCCGCCGCGGCAGTCATCCTCCTCCGGGCCGCCCGGTCCGCGCCTCAGTCCGGCGTCGAGGACCCGACTCTCGACGTCTATCGCCGGCAACTGGCCGAGATCGAGGATCTCGCCGACCGGGGGCTGATGGAGCCGGCGGAGCGCGAGGCCGCCCGCGCGGAAGCGGGTCGCCGCCTGCTCACCGCCGCGGACGCCTCGAAGGCGGGGTGGACCTCGCCCTCCGCCCAGCGGCCGGTCCTGCTGGCCGCCGCCGGCGGTGCGGGTCTTGCGGCCCTCGCCCTCTACCTGGCCCTGGGACAGCCCGGGGTCCCTGACCAGCCCCTCGACCGCCGGATCGAGTCCTGGCGGTCGGGACGCCTGACCGACCTCACCCCACCCCAGCTGGCCGCAGTCCTGCGCGAGACGCTGAAGGTCCGTCCGGAAGTCGAGGGCTTTCGCTTCCTCGCCCTGGCCGAGGCCCAGTCGGACAATCCGGCCGCCGCCTCGCGGGCCCTGCGCCAGGCCCTGGTCCTGGCCCCCCAGCGCGCCGACCTCTGGGAGATGCTGGGCCTGAGCCTGCTCAGCCGCTCGGGCGGCGACGTCACGCCCGAGGTCCGCGAGGCCCTCGCCGAGGCCGTTCGCCTGGACCCCGGCGCCCTTGCGGCCCGCTTCCACCTCGCCCGGGGCCGGGCGGCCTCCGGTGACGTCGAGGGCGGGGTCAGCGACCTCAGGGCGCTGGGCCGGGCCCTGCCGGCGGGGGATCCCCGACTTGCGGACATCGACACCGCCATCAGCGAGGCGGCGGCGCCCGCCGCGCCCGTGACGGAGGGGCCGGCCTCCGACATGATCGGCCGGATGGTCGCGGGCCTGGCCCAGCGCCTGCAGGCCAACCCTGATGATCCCGAGGGCTGGGTCCGGCTGGTCCGGTCCTACGCCGTCCTCGGCGACGGGCCCCGCCGCGACGCGGCCCTGGAGCAGGCCCGCCGCCGGTACGCCAGCCAGCCGGAGATCCTCGGCCAGCTCGCTAGGGCCGCCGCGACGGAGCCCATGAAATGACCGGCTGGATGCCCCGCTCCCCCCGCGCCCGACGACGGCTGACCATTCTCGCCGTCGTGGCGCCTGTCCTCGCCCTCGCCGCGGGCCTGACCCTCTGGGGACTGGGAGACTCGATCTCCTATTTCTACACGCCCGCCCAGGCCGACGAGGCCCGCCCGCCGCCGGGGCGATCGGTCCAGCTGGGCGGCCTTGTGGTCGACGGCAGCGTCGTCCGCCACCCGGACGGTCGGGTCGAGTTCAGCATCCGGGACAACAGGGCGACCGACCGGATCCATTACCGGGGCGACCTGCCCGACCTCTTCCGCGAGGGGCAGGGCATCGTCGCCACGGGCGCCTTCCGGTCCGACGGTGTCTTCGAGGCCCGGCAGGTGCTGGCCAAGCATGACGAGACCTACATGCCAAAGCAGGTGGCGGATTCCCTGAAGGCCCAGGGCGAATGGCGAGGCGACGGCGCGCCGAGGCCGGCGCCATGATCGTCGAGTTCGGCGCCTTCGCCCTGATCCTGGCCCTGGTCCTGTCCCTGGTGCAGACCGGGCTGTCCATCGCCGGCCGCCTGCGCCGTTCCGCCCTGCTGGCCGGGGCTGGCGAGGGCGCGGCCCTGGCGGGCTTCGGGGCCCTGGCCCTCGCCTTCGCCGCCCTGGTCCACGCCTTCGTGACCTCGGACTTCTCGGTGGCGAACGTCGCCGCCAACTCCCACTCCGAGAAGCCGGTGCTCTACCGGGTGGCCGCCGCCTGGGGCAG
The DNA here is from genome assembly GCA_903842425.1 of uncultured Alphaproteobacteria bacterium. Taxonomy (GTDB): domain Bacteria; phylum Pseudomonadota; class Alphaproteobacteria; order Caulobacterales; family Caulobacteraceae; genus Phenylobacterium. The sequence goes on from CAIMLY010000129.1 coordinate 23,617, forward strand.
CCATGAGGGCTCCATGCTGCTGTGGAACCTCGCCCTGACGGGTTTCGGCGCGGTCCTGGCGGGGCGGGGACGGGATCTTCCCCGGGACCTCAAGGCCACCGCGGTGGCCGTCCAGGGCGTGATCGGGACGGTCTTCCTGGCCTATACGGTCCTGGCCTCAAATCCCTTTGTCCGCCTGGTGGATCCGCCGGTCGAGGGCCAGTCGCTCAATCCCCTGCTGCAGGACCCGGCCCTGGCCGTCCACCCGCCCTTCCTCTACGCCGGCTATGTCGGCATGTCGGTGGTCTTCGCCCTGGGCGTGGCGGCCCTTGTGGAAGGCCGGATCGACGCGGCCTGGGCCCGCTGGGTCCGGCCCTGGGCCCTGGCCGCCTGGAGCTTCCTGACCGTCGGCATCGCGCTGGGCTCCTTCTGGGCCTACTACGAGCTGGGCTGGGGCGGCTGGTGGTTCTGGGACCCGGTGGAGAACGCCAGCTTCATGCCCTGGCTGGTGGGGGCGGCCCTGCTGCATTCCGCAGTGGTCACCGAGAAGCGCGGCGCCCTGCCGGGATGGACGGTCTTCCTGGCCCTCGCGGCCTTCAGCTTCTCCATGCTGGGCGCCTTCCTCGTCCGGTCCGGCGTCCTGACCTCGGTCCACGCCTTCGCCGTGGATCCCACCCGGGGCGTGCTCCTGCTGGGCATCCTCCTCGCCACGGCCGGGTCGGCCTTCGCCCTCTTCGCCTGGCGGGCGCCAAGCCTGGCGCCGGGCGGGGTCTTCGCGCCCGTCAGCCGCGAGAGCGCCCTGGTGGCGAACAACATCCTGCTGTCGGCGGCCACCCTCACGGTCCTCCTCGGCACCCTCTTTCCCCTCATCCGCGAGGCCGTCAGCGGCGAGGCGATCTCGGTGGGGACGCCCTACTTCAACCTGACCTTCACGCCGCTCATGGCCATCCTGTGCGTCCTGGTCCCCTTCGGACCCCTGCTTGCCTGGAAGCGGGGCGACCTGGCGCCCGCCTTCCGGGCCCTGGTCCCGGCCCTGGTCCTCGGCGTCCTGGCCGGCCTGGCGGCCCTCTGGCTCCTGACCCCGCGCAAGGCATTCGCCAGCCTGGGCCTCGCCCTTGCGGTCTGGCTGATCGTCGGGTCCCTCGCCGAGGCGGCCCAGAGGATCCGGCTCTTCAAGGCGCCGGTCTCCGAGAGCCTTCGCAGGCTCCGGGGCCTGCCGCGCGGCGCCTGGGGCGCGACCCTGGCCCACGCGGGCCTCGGCGTCTTCGTCCTGGGGGCGTGCTTTGAGACCGCCTGGAAGATGGAGGCCGCCCAGACCCTCGCCCCGGGCCAGTCCCTCCGGGTCGGCGCCTGGGAGCTTGTCCTGAAGGACGTCCGCAAGCTGGACGGCCCCAACTTCGAGGCCGAGACGGCCCGGATCTCCGCCCGCCGGGATGGCCAGGAGGTCTGCGCCCTGAACCCGGCCCGTCGCTTCTATCCCGCGGGCGGGCAGACGACCTCCGAGGTCGCGATCTGCAGCGTCGATGTGAGCCACCTCTACGTCGTGCTCGGCGAGCAGCGCGAGGGCGCCGATGGCCAACCCGTCTGGCTGGTCCGTGGCTTCTGGAACCCGCTGGCGGTCCTCATCTTCGCCGGCCCCGGCGTCATGGCCCTGGGCGGCCTCATCTCGCTGACCGACCGGCGACTGCGCCTGGCGGCGGGACGCCGCCGGGAGGCCAAGGCATGAGGCGGACGGCCTTCGCCCTCGCCGCCGCCCTGGCCTCGGCCCTCTGCCTCGCCGCAGCCTCCGACCCGGCCGAGCGCCTGCCCGACCCGGCCCAGGAGGCCCGGGCCCGGATCCTCTTCAAGGAGGTCCGCTGCATGGTCTGCCAGAACGAGTCCATCGAGGACTCCGAGGCCGAACTCGCGGTTGACCTGCGCCGCCTGGTGCGCGAGCGGGTCGCGGCCGGTGATGATGACGTGGCCGTCCGCCGCTGGCTGGTGGAGCGCTACGGCGAGTTCGTCATGCTCAGACCGGCCTTCTCGGCCGCAAACCTCGTCCTCTGGCTTGCGCCCCTGGCCGCTGTCCTGGCGGGCGGCCTGGCCCTCGCCGCCCGGGTCCGGAGCGCCGGCGTGGCGCCCGAACAGCTGAGCGCGGAGGAGTCTGCACGACTGGCCTTGCTGGTGCGAGCCGGAGATGGTCACGATCCTGCCCTGAAATCGTCTCCGGACGATCCCAAAGCATGACGTAATCCTCATTTGAGCGGTTCGCCGCTCTTTGGCATGAAGGTTCACGCCCGTCCGCGTGGGTTCGCGACGGGCCGCAGGGAAAGAGTTGCGCACCATGAGCTCGAGAAAGAGCCGTTACCTGATCGGCGCCTTGGCCGGCGTCCTCGTCGCCGGCACCGCCATGGCCGCCGCCGGCCTCGGCGCCGCCGAGCGCCCAGGGCCATCCGGGTCTGCAGGAGCGATGACGTCCGGGCCTGCGCCGAACTTCGCGCCTCCGCCGGGCGCCCCCATGTCCTTTGCGGACATCTTCGAGCGCGTGTCGCCGGCTGTGGTCTCGATCAACGTCACCACCCGGGTCGACCTCAGAAAGATGCCGCGGCAGATTCCCGGCCTGCCCTTCGATCTCCGCCCGCCCGGGCAGGGTGGCGACGAGGACGGTGATGGCGAGGGGGGCCGGGGCCCCCAGCGCCAGTCCGCCGGCTCCGGCTTCTTCATCTCCGCCGACGGGTTCCTCGTCACCAACAACCACGTCATCGAGGATGCCGAGAGCATCAAGGTGGTCCTGAAGGACGAGACCGAGCTCGAGGCCACCGTGGTCGGGCGTGACGAGGGCACGGATATCGCCGTGCTGAAGGTCAAGGGCTCCGGCTACACCTTCGTCAACTTCGAGAACTCCGCCCGGCCGCGGGTCGGGGACTGGGTCCTGACGGTCGGCAACCCCTACAACCTCGGCGGCACGGCCACGGCCGGCATCGTCTCGGCCTACGGGCGGGACATCGGCGAGACCTTCGTCGACTACATCCAGCTCGACGCCCCCATCAACCGGGGCAATTCAGGCGGGCCCACATTCGACACCTACGGCCGGGTCATCGGCGTCAACACCGCCATCTTCTCGCCCACCGGGGGATCGGTCGGCATCGGCTTCGCCGTGCCTGCGGACGTGGCGGCCCGGGTCTCGCGCCAGCTCATCGCCAACGGCAAGGTGGTGCGCGGCTACATCGGCGCCACCATCCAGAACTTCGACGAGGACATGGCCGCCGCCCAGGGCATGGCCGGCCAGAAGGGCGCCATCGTCGCCGAGCTCACGCCTGGAGCTCCGGCGGATAAGGCGGGCCTTGTCGCCGGCGACATCGTCCTGTCGGTCAACGGGGTGCGGGTGAAGAGCTCCTCGGAGCTGACCCGCCAGGTCGCCAAGGCCGCGCCCGGCGACCTCCTGCGCCTTGAGGTGATCCGCGACGGCAAGCCGCGGACCATCGACATCCGGTCGGGGGTGCGTCCGCCCGAGTCCCAGCTCGCCGCCGGCCCTGGCGGTCCTGGCGGGGCCGCACCCGGGCCCGGCCGTCCGGCGCCTTCCGCCGGCCAGTCCCTGCTGGGCATGACCGTGGTCCCCCTCGACGAGGCGTCCCGCCGCCGCACCGGCCTGCCGGCCGAGGCCCGAGGCCTGCTGGTCTCCTCCGTCGAGCGGTCCTCGGACGCCGCCGCCAAGGGCCTCCAGGCCAATGATGTCCTCATGCGTGCAGGCGATCGCGCGCTGGCCGTCCCCGCCGACCTCGCCGCCGTCGTCGACCAGGCCCGCAAGACCGGCCGGCCCAGCGTCCTGGTGGCGGTCTGGCGGGGTGGCAGGACCATCTTCCTGCCCATCAAGATCGCCGACTGAGCGGGGCCGGGGCCATGCGCATCCTGATCGTCGAGGACGACCTGTCGGCGGCGGAGGTCATGGCCCGGGGCCTCTCGGACGCCGGCCACGACTGCCTGCTCCGCCCGGACGGCCTCGCCGGGCTCGAGGCCGCCCGCGGCGGCGCCTTCGACGTGATGATCGTCGACCGGATGATGCCCTGCCTCGACGGGGTCGGCCTGGTCGAGACCCTTCGTCGCGACGGGGACGAGACCCCGGTTCTCTTCCTCTCGGCCCTGGGCGAGATCGAGGACCGGGTCACAGGCCTGAGGGCGGGGGCCGATGACTACCTGGTCAAGCCCTATGCCTTCGCCGAGCTGGTCGCCCGGGTCGAGGCCCTGTCCCGGCGGCGCGAGACCGGATCCGTCCTCACCCAGCTGAGGGTGGGTGACCTGGAGATGGACCTCATCGCCCGGCGGGTCCACCGGTCCGGACGCGAGATCGACCTCCAGCCACGGGAGTTCCAGCTCCTGGAGTTCCTCATGCGCCACGCCGGGCAGGCGGTGACCCGCACCATGCTTCTCGAGAAGGTCTGGGAGTACCACTTCGACCCCCAGACCAACGTCATCGACGTCCACATCTCGCGCCTCCGGTCCAAGATCGACAAGGGGTTCGAGCACCCCATGCTCGAGACCATCCGCGGGGCGGGGTACCGGCTGGATGCCTGACGAAAGGGATGCGCCCGCCGCAGGCCTCCTGCGCCTCTTCCGGGCCGCGCCCTTCCGGTTGACCCTCCTGTCCCTGGCCCTGTTCGCCTTCGCCGGGGCGGCCTTCATGGCCTATGTCTACGTCGCCGCCGCCGGCGAGGCCCGGCGGCGCACCGACGCCGAGATCCGCCGAGAGGCCGACGGCCTGGTGGAGGTCTACAACCGGGCGGGGGCGTCGGCCCTGAACCCCGTCCTGGTCGCCCGGATGGCCGGCGAGAGGCGCTTCGTCTACCTGCTCATGACGCCCGATGGCCGGAAGGTGACGGGCTCCCTCGCCGAGAGCCCGGTCGAAGACTTCACCGGCGCTCCGGCCTGGATCCGCTTCTCCCTGTCCGGCCCGGGCCCGGGACGCTCCCCGTCCACCCCGGCAAGGGGTCTCCAGCTCCGCCTCTCGGGAGGCGAGATCCTGTTCGTCGGCGCCGACGCCAGCGATGACCGGGACTTCATCGTGACCATCGTCCGCGGCCTCTGGGGGGCGGGCGCCCTGGTGGTGGTGCTGGGCATCGCCTCGGGCCTCCTGGTGAGCCGCAACTTCACCCGCGCCATGACGGGCCTGACCGACGTGGTGGCGAAGGTCCGCAACGGCGACCTCGCCGCCCGGGCCCCGGTGCGCGGCGCCGGCGACGAGCTGGACCAGCTCTCCGAGGGGCTGAACGACATGCTCGACCGCCTGGACCGATCCATGGCGGCCCACCGTCACGCCGGTGACTCCATCGCGCACGACCTGCGCTCGCCCCTGACCCGGCTGAAGGCCCGCCTGGAGACCGCCCTCCTGGACATGGAGGCGGGCCGGGGCGACGCCCGCCAGGCCCTCCGGCAGGCCCTCGATGATACCGACGGGGTCCTGCGGACCTTCTCGGCCGTGCTGGCCATCTCCCGCCTGCAGGCCGCGGGCGAGGCCCCCAACGCCGTGCTCTTCGATCCCGCCGGACTGGTGGGCGACATGACCGAGCTCTACGGTCCCCTGTGCGAGGACAAGGGCCTGGAGATCGCCTCGGACATCGCCGCCGGCCTGACCGTGCGGGGCAATCCGGCCTTCCTCGCCCAGGCCCTGGCCAACCTGGTCGACAACGCCGTCAAGTACACTCCGGCCGGAGGGGCGGTCATGGTCCGGTTGCGCCGGCGCGCGTCCGGCGACGCCGAGATCTCGGTCACCGACACGGGTCCTGGCGTCCCGGAGCGCGAGCGGAGCCGGGTGGTGGACCGCTTCGTCCGCCTGGAGAACAGCCGGAACCTCCAGGGCGCCGGCCTCGGCCTGTCCCTGGTCGCCGCCGTGGCCCAGGCCCATGGCGGCCGGCTGGAGCTCGGCGAAGGCCCTGGCGCCTACGACGGCTCCGGGCCGGGACTGCGCGCCGCCCTGATCCTTCCGGCGGTCGCATGACCGGGCTGGGCGGACGGATCCGCCCCTGCGGGCCGGTGATCGACGCCCGGCCGGCCGACCGGCTGCTCGACACCGTCGAGGCCCTCCGTCCCCTGTCCGTGGCGGAGCGCGAGGCACTGGCCCCCATCCTCGGCGCCTCCGCCTACCTCGCCGGCCTCGTTCGCCGCGACCCGTCCCGCCTGGTCCGCCTCCTCGACGCCGATCCTGACGTCCGCCTCGAGGCCTTGCTTGCGGAAACCCGCGACCTGGCCGTCGCGTCGCCCGAGGTCGCAGGGCCGGGCCTCAGGCGCCTGAAGGCCGAGGCGCACCTTCTCACCGCCCTGGCCGACCTGGGCGGTGTCTGGGACCTGGACCAGGTCACCGGCGCCCTGGCCCGGTTCGCCGACGCCGCCTTGGCTTCGGCCCTCGCCTCGGCCGCCGGGGCCGAGGTCGCCGCCGGCCGACTGCGCCCGTCGACGGACGCCGGGGCCGGCCCGGTCCCCGGCTTTTTCTGCATCGCCATGGGCAAGCACGGCGCCTTCGAGCTGAACTATTCCAGCGACATCGACATCTCGATCTTCTTCGAGCCGGAGGTTCTGCCCCTGGCCGACGGGATCGAGCCCCAGGCCTTCGCCGTCCGCCTGACCCACCGGCTCACCGAGCTCATGCAGGAGCGCACTCCCGACGGCTACGTCTTCCGGGTCGACCTGCGCCTGCGGCCGGATCCTGGCTCCACCCCGCCGGCTGTCTCCGCCGCCGCCGCCCTCGACTACTACGAGAGTGTCGGCCAGAACTGGGAGCGCGCCGCCTTCATCAAGGCGCGACCCTGCGCCGGCGACCTGCCCCGCGCCCGGGCCTTCCTCGCGGAACTCGAGCCCTTCATCTGGCGACGGAACCTGGACTTCGGCGCCATCGCCGACATCCACTCCATCAAGCGCCAGATCCACATCCACAAGGTCGACGACCGCCTCTCGGCCAAGGGCGCCGACCTCAAGCTGGGCCGCGGCGGCATCCGCGAGATCGAATTCTACGTCCAGACCCAACAGCTCATCCTCGGTGGGCGCCAGCCCGCCCTTCGCAGCTTCCGTACCCTCGAGGCCCTGGCCGCCCTGGCCGAGGCCGGGCACGTGGCCCCCCAGGCGCGGGACGACCTGAACGACGCCTACCATCGCCTGCGGGCCCTCGAGCACCGGGTGCAGATGCTGGCCGACGAGCAGACCCACCGACTGCCGGAGTCCGACGTCGACCGCCGACGGGTGGCCGCGCTCGCGGGCCACGATCGCCTGCGCAGCTTCGACGCCTGGGTCGAGCGGATCCTCCGGACGGTGAACCAGCGGTACGGCGAGCTGTTTCCCGGCGAAGAGCCCCTGTCCTCCCGCTTCGGCAGCCTGATCTTCACCGGGGTGGACGATGACCCGGAGACCCTGAGAACGCTGTCACGGATGGGGTTCAGCCAACCTGCCCAGGTCTCCCGGACCATCCGCGCCTGGCACCATGGCCACATCGCCGCCACCCGGTCCGAGCGCGGCCGGGAGCTGTTCACGCGGCTGGCCCCCCGCCTGCTGGAGGCGGCCCACGCCGCAGGCGCGCCTGACGCCGCCTTCCTGCGTTTCGGGGCCTTCTTCTCGCGCCTGTCCAGCGGCGTACAGCTCCAGTCGCTGTTCCTCGCCCAGCCGGCCCTGTTCGAACTGATCGTCGAGGTCATGGCCTTCGCCCCACGCCTGGCCGACACCCTGGCCCGGCAGCCCGCCGCCCTGGACGCCATGCTGGACCCGGCCTTCTTCGGCGCCATGGACCCCGCCGAGGACCTGCAGGCCCTCCGGCATGCGGTCGCTGGCGCCGCCGGCTTCGAGGCGGCCATGGACACGGTCCGCCGGCAGCATCGCGAGCAGGCCTTCCGGGTGGGGGTCCAGGTGATCGGCGGTTCGGCCGGCGCCGAGGCCGCCGGGCACGCCTTCGCCGGCCTGGCTGACGCCTGCATCGAGGCCCTGGCCCCCGCCGCCCTCGCCGAAGCGACCCGGATCGGCGGCGACCTCGAGGGACAGGTGGCGGTGGTCGCCCTGGGCAAGTGCGGGTCCCGGGAGATGAGCGCCGGGTCGGACCTTGACCTCATGACCCTGCACCGGGCTGCGGCTCCGGACGCCCTCTCCAGCCTCAAGGGCTGGCCGGCCGAGGTCTTCTACGCCCGCTTCACCCAGAGGCTGGTGGCGGCCCTGTCCCTGCCCACATCGGAGGGCGAGCTCTACGAGGTCGACATGCGGCTCAGGCCCTCGGGCGCCAAGGGGCCGGTCGCCGTCGCCTTCCCGGCCTTCGGCGCCTACTACGCGGCCGAGGCCGAGACCTGGGAATTCATGGCCCTGACCCGGGCGCGGGTGGTGTGGGCCAGTGATCCGGGCTTTGCCGGCGATGTGGCCGGCGCCATCGAACAGGTCCTGCGACTGCCGCGGGACCGGGCCGTGCTGGCCCGCGAGGTGAGGGAGATGCGCGCCCTGATCGCGCAGGAGAAGCCCGCCTCGGGTCTCTGGGACATGAAGCTGGCCCCGGGGGGGCTGGTGGACATCGAGTTCGCCGCCCAGTTCCTGCAACTCGCCCACGCCCCGGAAGGCGGCCCTCTCCGGGCCGGGACCGCGGACGCCCTCGAAGCCATCGCAGCGGCGGGACTGGCCGGCTCGGTCGGGCCCCTCCTCGAGGCCTGGATCCTGCAGCAGAACCTCACCCAGATGCTGCGCCTCGCCCTGGGCGACGGCGACGATCCCGCCGATCAGCCCGAGGCCTTCCGGCGAAAGCTCGCCCGGGCGGGCGGGGCGCGGGACTTCCGCAGCCTCTCCGCCCGCCTTGGCCGCGTCCGCAAGGGCGCCCTTGAGGCCTTTGACCGGCTTGTCCGCCCTTGAAACGCCGGAATTCCAGGATCACTTCGTTCAACCCAAGACAGCCGGAGTCCTCCCCGTGCCCCTGAACCGACCCGCCTTCGCCGCCGTCCTTGGACTGGCGGGCCTCTGCGCCCTTCCGGCATCCGCCCAGATGGGACCGCCCAAGCTCGACCAGAACGGCGACGGAAGAATCCTCTACGCCGAGTACCGCATGGCCAATGTCGACAAGACGCTCGAGACCCTCGATGCGGACAGGAACGGCCAGGTGTCGCGCAAGGAGTTCGACAAGTTCGCCGGCATGGCCCGGACCTTTGGCGGCGCGCGCGCCGCTGCGGCCATGGACCAGTGGTGGCGGACGACCGACGTGAACTCTGACGGGGCCATGTCCCGCAGCGAGATGGAGACTTCCAGCCGCCGCCGCTTCGACGCCGCCGACTCCAACCGCGACGGCGTCCTGGACAAGACAGAGGTGGCCGCCATGCGCCAGAGGCAACGTGCCGCGACCGGGAACTGAAACCCTAGGCCTCGCCGCCGGTGCAGGCGCCGCGCGCCCGGCGCCGGCGTCGGCGCGCCTCGAGGACCCCGACGCCGACCTTGTGCGCCGGGTCGGCCGGGGCGACCTGGTGGCCGTCCGCGCCCTCACCGCCCGCAAGCTGCCCCGCCTGACCTCCCTGGCCGCCCGCATGCTCGGCGACTTCGCCGAGGCCGAGGACGTCGCCCAGGAATCCCTGATCCGGGCCTGGCGGCAGGCCCCGGTCTGGCGGTTCGGCGAGGCCCGGTTTGACACCTGGCTGCACCGGGTGGCCGTGAATCTCTGCCGCGACCGCCTGCGCCGCCGGCGCCCGGGCGGCGCCGACGACCTCGACGCCCTCGTGGACCCGGGCCCCGCCCCCGACCGCGGCCTCGAGGCCCGCGATGTCGGCGACCGGGTCGCCGCCGCCATGGCCACCCTGCCGCCCCGCCAGCGCGAGGCCGTGGTGCTCTGCCACTACCAGGACCTGGGAAACATCGAGGCCGCCGTCGCCCTGGGGATCAGCGTCGAGGCGCTGGAGAGCCTGCTGTCCCGGGGCCGGCGCGCTCTCAGGGCCGCCCTGTCGGACCTGGTCCGGTGAAGGTCTCCGCCTCCGCCCGCCGCCTGGATGCGGACCGAATCCGCGCCCTGGCGGAGGCCTTCGGGGCAGAGCCCTCGCGCTGGCCCGAGGCCGACCGCGCCGCCGCTCTCGCCTGGCTGGAGGCCCATCCTGGCGAGGGGGCCGTCCTCCTCGCGGAGGCGCGCGCCCTGGATGGGCTCCTGGAGGCCTGGAGACTGCCGCAGCCGGCCGAGCCCCTGCGCCAGAGGGTGCTCGGCCCTGCGCCCGTCGTCGTGCGGCTGGCCCGGCGGCGGTCCTTCCTGATGACCCTCGGCGGCGGCGCCGGCCTGGCGGCCGCCTGCCTGGCCGGCGTGATGGCGGCGCCCATCCTCCTGGCCACCCCGGCGCCCACTCCTTCGCCGGCGCCTCCGGCGGTCGCGGCGACGCCTGTGGGCGCGGATGAACTCCTGACCGAGGCCCTGGCCGGTTGGGAGGCTCCTGTGGGCGAGGGCGAAGCGGACGCCGCATCTTGAAGGTCCCGGTCCTGCCGACGGCGCTCTTCGTCTCCTGCGCCCTCAACCTGTTCCTGGTCGGCGTGATCGCCGGCGGCTGGCGGGAGATGCGCGCACGACCCGGGCCGCCGCCTCCGCCTCCCGGTGTTCTCGAGCCCGCCCCTGGGCGCGACGACCTGGACCCGGCCGTGGAGGAGAGCGGCCCTTCTCTCCCGCGTCCCGCTCCCTCTTCACCGCCCCGATCCCAGGGGCCCGTCTCCGGTCCTGGCCGGCCCGCAGGTCCCGTCCTCCCGGTCCGGGAGACATCGCGCTGGCAGGCCCCGCCGCCGGGCTTCGCAGCCTCAGGACCTGATCCGTCCCGGGCCGATCCGCCGTCGCCGGGCGATCGGCCGTCCCGGCCGCCGCCGGGCGGCAGTCCGCTCATGCGGGCGGCCCGTGACCTTCCCGAGCGCGAGCGGGTCGCCCTGCAGGCCCTGCTGCGGGCCGAGAGCGAGGCCGTGCGCGTTGACCTTCAACAGTCGCGTCGGGAGCGCGCGGCGACCTGGAGGGCCCTTGCGCGGGGCGAGGTGAGCGAGGCGGAGGCTGCGCGCCGGCTGGACACGGCGCGCCGACAGGAACTCGCCGCAAGAAGCCGGGTCGAGGACGCCGTCGCCGACTGGGCCCTGCGCCAGTCTCCCGAGGTGAGGTCGCGACTGGGCGAGGCCCTGGCCGAGGACGCCCTGCCAGACCGCCGCCGGCCGGTCAGGCCGCCGGGCCGTCCGGAGTATCCGCCGACCGGGGCTCCGGGCAGGGCAGAAGGAAGCTGACCCGGGTTCCCTGGCCGGGACGGCTCTCAATGGTCAGGTTGGAGCCGTGCAGTTCCACGAAGGCCTTGGAGAGGGCCAGCCCCAGGCCGGTGCCCTGTGTGGTCTTGGAGTGCTGGCTCTCGACCTGCTCGAAGGGCGCTGCAAGGCGGGGCAGGTCATCCGGGTCGATGCCGATGCCGGTGTCCTCCACCGACAGTCGCACGCCGCCGTCCTCGGCCCGCGCCCGGACCGTGACCCGGCCGCCGGCGGGTGTGAACTTCACAGCGTTCGACAACAGGTTCAGCAGGATCTGCTTCAGCGCCCGGGCGTCCGCCTCGACCTCGGGAAGGTCCTCGCCGATGTCCGAGATCAGCATCAGGCCGGAGGTCTCCGCCCGGTTGCGCACCAGGGGCAGGGCGTCCTCCACCAGGGGGCCGACTTCCAGAGGCTCCCGGTACAGGAGCATCTTGCCGGCCTCGATCTTGGACATGTCGAGCACGTCGTTGATCAGGGCCAGGAGGTGCTGCCCCGAACTGAGGATGTCGTTCACATACCCCTTGTAGTGGGCGCCGCCGATCGGCCCGAACAGCTCCTGGCTCATGATTTCCGAGAAGCCGATGATGGCGTTCAGGGGCGTCCTCAGCTCGTGGCTCATATTGGCCAGGAATTCGCTCTTGGCCCGGTTGGCCTCAACGGCCCGGAGTTTCTCGGTCTCATACTTGCGGGCCAGTTCCGAGAGCTGGGCCTGGCTGCCCTGGAGGCGGCTGATGGCGTCCCTGAGCGCGTGCTCATCGCGGCTGCGCTCGGCCTCGCGGAGCTTCAGGGCGGTGATGTCCACCGCCGTCATGACCAGGCCGCCGGTGGGGGTGCGGCGCTCGTGGATCTGGGCCCAGCGGCCATCCCGGAACTCGACCTCCCGCATGCCCGCGGCGCCGCCCTCCGGCTTGAGGGACTGGCGGATGGCGTCCCGGGTCAGGCGGGCGAACTCGGCGTGTGGGGACTGCGGCTGCAGGGCCTCGGCCCCGACCCCGAAGACGCGGGCGAAGGCCGGGTTGGCGGCGACCAGCCGGCCCTCGGCGTCCCAGCAGGCGAAGGCCGAGGCCATGACCTGCAGGGCCTCGAGCAGGGACTCCGGCGGCGCCTCGCCGGGGGGTGGGCCTCCGGGTGATCGTCCCCGGGCCGAGCGTCGCCCGAGCCAGAGCCCGCCCACGCCGGTGAAGGCGCCCAGGGGCGCGGCCATCATCATCACGCCGTTCCAGGCCGGGGCGGCGTCGCGGAAGGCGAAGGCGAAGCCTGCGGCCAGGGCGGCTGAGGACAGGCCGGCGAGGGCCAGGGGCGCAAAAGCCGCGCCATCCGGCAGGGCCGTCCGTTCCGTCCGTCCGAAATCACTGACTGCCGACACCACTGAGGCTCCCCGGTCGGACGGCCCCTTCGCCGCACCGACTCACTCCTTCAGCACGGGGATGGTGAACAGACTCCCAACTTTGCCGGCCCCGCGGACGGAAATCAGCCCTCCAGGGCCCGTCCCACCAGCTCCAGCACGTTCCGTGACAGCCCGGGCGCGGCGGCGATCCGCTCCAGCTCGGCCTTCATCATCGCCCCCAGGTCGGGCCGGTATCGGCGCCAGGACCCCAGGGGCTCCACCAGCCGGGCGGCGGTCATGGGGTTGTAGCGATCCACGGACAGGATCTGGTCCGCCAGGAAGCGGTAGCCTGATCCGTCCTCGGCATGGAACCGGGCGGGATTGGCCGTGGCGAAGGTCGCCACCAGGGCCCTCAGACGGTTTGGAGTCTGGGCGTCGAAGTCCGGATGCCCGGTCAGGGCGATCACCCGCTCCAGCGCATCGGGCGAGGGGTCGCGGGCCTGCAGGGCGAACCACTTGTCGATCACCAGGGGTTCGCTGCGCCAGCGGGCGTGGAAATCCGCCAGGGCCGTGGCGAAGGCCGCCCCGCCCAGGGTCATGAGGGCGTTCAGGCCGCCGATGGCGTCGGTCATGTTCCCGGCCGCCCGGTAATGGCCCTCGGCAAGGTCCCGGGTCTCGGCGCGCGGATGGACGGCCAGCAGCTCGAGCGCGGCGTTGCGGAGAGCCCGGCGCCCGGCGCTGGCGGCGTCCGGCGAGAAGTCGCCTCCGTCCTGCAGACCCAGGTGCAGGCGCTTCAGGTTGTCTTCCAGGTGGACGGCCAGGCGCAGGCGCAGGGCCTCCCGGGCCGCGTTCAGGGCCGCCGGGTCCGCAGGCGGCCGGGCGACGGCCAGGTCGGCCTCGGTGGGCAGGGCCAGCAGCAGGGCCTTGAAGCCGGGCTCTGACGCCTGGTCGTTCAGCGCGCGGCCCATGGCCTCGGCGAAGCGCTCCTCGCCCACCTCGTCCGCTGCGCCCCCGGCCCTCGCCAGGATCAGGTCGCGGGCCACCTCCTGGCCGGCCTCCCAGCGGTTGAACAGGTCGGCGTCACCCGCCAGCTGGACATAGCGGTCGCCGGGCCGGGCGTCCGATGACAGCTCCACGGGCGCCGAGAACCCCCGCAGGGCCGAGACCACCGGGCGCGAGGTCACGCCGGACAGGGTGAGGCGCGTCTCCTCGCCCTCCAGAACCACCAGGGTCTCGTCCAGGGCCTCGCCGTCGCGACTGAAGGCCATCGTCCGGCCCTCGGCGTCCAGCAGGCCCAGGCGGACAGGGACGGGCAGGGCCCGCTTGTCGGCCTGGCCCGGGGTGGCGGGCGTTCTTTGGGTCAGGGTGATCTCCAGCTCGCCGGTCTCGGGCGTCCAGCGGGAGGCCAGCCGCACCCGCGGGGTGCCCGCCTGCTCGTACCAGGCGAAGAAGTCCGACAGGTCCTGGCCCGAGACCTCGGCGAAGCAGGCGATGAAGGCCTCCACCGTGGTGGCGTGGCCGTCCCAGCGATCAAAGTAGAGGTCCATCCCCTTCCGGAAGGCCTCGGCCCCAATCAGGGACTTCAGCATCCGGATCACCTCGGCGCCCTTCTCATAGATCGTCGCCGTGTAGAAGTTGTCGATCTTCAGGTAGCTGGACGGGCGCACCGGATGGGCCAGGGCCCCCTGGTCCTCGGCGAACTGCCGGGCCCTGAGGGCCTTGACGTCCTTGATCCTCTGCACCGCCTCGCCGCGCATGTCGGCCGAGAAGCTCTGGTCGCGGAAGACGGTCAGGCCCTCCTTCAGGCACAGCTGGAACCAGTCGCGGCAGGTGATCCGGTTGCCCGTCCAGTTGTGGAAGTACTCGTGCGCCACCACGCTCTCGATGCGCTCGTAGTCCAGGTCCGTGGCGGTCTCCGGGTCGGCCAGCAGCAGGGACGAATTGAAGATGTTGAGACCCTTGTTCTCCATGGC
>CAIMLY010000130.1 GCA_903842425.1 uncultured Alphaproteobacteria bacterium
CCGGATCATGTCCTCGAACAGCCTGTGCTGCTCGGCCCAGGCCTGGTCCGTCATGCCGTCTCGTTCCTTCAGGTCGGCGCCGGCGCAGAAGAACCGACCCTCCCCGGTGAGCACGGCGGCGCGGACGGCGTCGTCAGCGGCAAGGCGGGTCCAGAGGTCCAGCAGGTCCCGGCCCATGGCGGTCGACAGGGCGTTGGCCGCCTCGGGGCGGTTCAGGTTCACCTGGACCACGCCGGGAGCGGCCTCCAGGACCCGGATCGTCGAATAGTCGGTCATCTTCCCTCCGGTCCGGCGACAACGCCGTCATCATGCAACTTGCCGATCTGGGCCGATGACAGGCCCAGGACGGCGGACAGCACCTCATCGGTATGCTGGCCCAGGCGGGCGGCGGGCCGGGCCGGCTGGCGCTCCTCCTGCGGCATGGTCCCGGCGAAGCCGGCGGCGGGGTAGGTCTCGCCCGACGGGTGGGTCAGGGTCGAGAAGACCGGATTACCCGCAAACAGACGCGGGTCCCGGGCCGCCTGGGACAGGGTCTGGTACGGCCCCCAGCAGACGCCCAGCTGCTCGAACGCCGGGACCAGTTCGGCCAGGTTCCGGCGCGCCATGGCGGCGTCGAAGATCGGCACCAGGCGGTCGCGGTGGGTGAAGCGCAGGCCTTCGTCCCGGGCGAAATCGACTCCCAGCTCAGCCTCCAGGGCCTTCACCGCCTCGACAATGCCCAGCAGGGGCTGGATGCCCGACCACTGCCGCGGCGTGATGGCCACCAGCATGATCCGGACGCCGTCGGCGGTGGCGAAGTCGCGCCCGAAGGCGCCGAAGATGTCATTGCCCACCCTGGGCCGGTCGCCCTCCCCCAGCGTCGCCTCGGCCAGCATGCCGAGGTTGGCCAGGCTGGCGGCGGCGATGTCGGACAAGGGCAGGCGCACCTCACGCCCCTTCCCGTCCCGGCTGCGCGCCATCAGGGCCGAGACCAGGGAGAAGGCCGCGTAGCCTCCGGTCAGCAGGTCCCACGCCGGCAGGATGTGGTTCACGGGGCGGGGATCATCGGCGTGGCCGGTGAAGAGCGGCACGCCGACGGCGCTGTTGATGGTGTAGTCGACGCCCGGCCGCCCGTCAGCCCAGCCCATGACCCGCACACAGACAAGGTCGGGCCGCAGGGCCGACAGGGCCTCGTAGGACAGGAAGCCCTCAACCGGGAAGTTGGTGACGAAGGCGCCGCCGTCGTCGCCGGGCGCGGCCGCCAGTTCCTGGGCCAGCCGGCGGCCTTCCGGCCGTGACAGGTCGATGGCGATGGACTTCTTCGACTTGTTCAGCCCCTCCCAGTAGAAGCTGTCGCCGCCCTGGCTGAGGGGCCAGCGGTGGAAGTCCGGGCCGCCGCCGATATTGTCGAAGCGGATCACCTCGGCGCCCAGCTGGGCGAGGTAGAGGCCGCACGTCGGCCCGGCCACGAAGGCCGAGCCCTCCACGACGCGCAGGCCCTTCAGGAGATCGTACATCAGAAGCTCTTCGGCAGGCCCAGCACGTGGTTGCCCACGTGGCTGAGGATGAGGTTGGTCGAGATCGGGGCCACCTGGTAGAGGCGGGTCTCCCGGAACTTGCGCTCGATGTCGTACTCCTCGGCGAAACCGAAGCCGCCGTGGACCTGGACGCAGGTGTCCGCCGCGAACCAGGAGGCCTCGGAGGCCAGCATCTTGGCCATGTTGGCCTCGGTACCGCAGGGCTGCCCGTCATCGAAGAGGTCGGCGGCGTGGCGCACCATCAGGTCCGCGGCGCTGGTCTGGACATGGGCCCGGGCGATGGGGAACTGGACGCCCTGGTTCTGGCCGATGGGCCGGCCGAAGACCTCGCGCTCCCGCGCATAGGCGCTGGCCCGGTCGATGAAGAAGCGGGCGTCGCCGATGCACTCGGCGGCGATCAGGATTCGCTCGGCGTTCATGCCGTCGAGGATGTAGCGGAACCCCTGTCCCTCCTTTCCGATCAGGTTCTCCACGGGCACCCGGAGGTCGTCGAAGAAGAGCTCCGTCGTCGCGTGGTTCAGCATGGTCCGGATCGGCCGGATGGTCAGGCCGTTGCCGACCGCCTCACGCATGTCGACCAGAAGGACGCTCATGCCGTCGCTGGGCCGGGCGGCCTCCTCGCGGGCCGTCGTGCGGCAGAGCAGGACCATCAGGTCCGAATGCTCGGCGCGGCTGATCCAGATCTTCTGCCCGCGAACGACATAGTGGTCGCCGTCGCGGCGGGCGAAGGTGGTGATGCGGGTGGTGTCGGTGCCGGCCCCGGGCTCGGTGACGCCAAAGGCCTGGAGGCGCAGCTCGCCGGAGGCGATCTTGGGCAGGTAGGCCTGCTTCTGGGCCTCGCTGCCGTGCTTGAGCAGGGTGCCCATCGTGTACATCTGGGCGTGGCTGGCGCCGCCATTGCACCCCGAACGGTGGACTTCCTCGAGGACGGCGATGGCCGCCCCGAGCCCCAGCCCCGAGCCGCCATAGGCCTCCGGGATCAGGACCGAGAGGAACCCGGACTCGGTGAGGGCCCGGACGAACTCGCCGGGATAGGCGCGGTCGCGGTCCTTGGCGCGCCAGTACTCGCCGGGAAAGCCGGCGCAGAGGCGGCGCACGGCCTCGCGGATTTCAGGAAAGGTCTCGGCGTTCGACACGGCGCGTCCCCCAGGGATGAACGCCGCCGTGCTAGCGCACCCTGCGGGTCAGGCAAAGGGGGCGGCGCACCGCCCCCGCCCGGACCGCAGGCCGTATCAGCCGGCGATATCGGCCTCGCTGAAGAACTGGGCGATCTCGATCGCGGCGTTCTCGAGGCTGTCGGAGCCGTGGACCGAGTTCTCGCCCACGTTCAGGGCGAAGAGCTTGCGGATCGTGCCCTCGGCGGCCTGCTCGGGGTTGGTGGCGCCCATGACTTCGCGATAGCGGGCCACGGCGTTGTCGCCTTCCAGGACCTGCACGACCACGGGGGCCGAGGTCATGGTCTCGACCAGCTCGCCGTAGAAGGGGCGCTCCTTGTGGACTTCGTAGAAGCGCTTGGCCTGCGCCTCGGTCATGTGGATGCGGCGCTGGGCGATGATGCGCAGGCCC